>DIVV01000230.1 GCA_002423385.1 bacterium UBP16_UBA6123 | reverse complement strand
TTTCCCCCGTCGCGGTCTTATAGCGCTCCTGCAGCGGGTCTGGAATAATATGTAATTTTTTTAATTTGCACTACTAATTTTTAAGGTTCTTCTTTTATTTTTCTCTTTTTAATTTTTCTTGACTAAAAAAGCAAATTAAAATATAATGTTTTTATCATGCAGTTAATAGTAAGTAAAAACTTCAATAAAACGGATTCGCATAAAATCGATACCTATATAGCGGGCGGCGGATATGAGGCGGTTAAAAAATGCCTTACGTCGATGACGCCTGCTTCCGTTATAGAAGAAGTCAAAAACAGCGGGCTGCGCGGACGCGGCGGCGCGGGCTTTCCGGCCGGAATGAAATGGTCGTTCGTGCCTAAAGAATCAAGCAAGCCTAAATATCTTGCCGTAAACGCCGATGAAGGCGAACCCGGCACTTTTAAGGACCGGCTCATACTCGAGCGGGACCCTCATCTTTTACTCGAAGGCATAATGATCGCCTGTTACGCGGTCGGTATCAATGCGGCTTATATTTATATAAGGGGCGAATATAAAAAGGCCTTCGACGCCGTCAACGCCGCAATTAAAGAATGTTACGGCAGAGGATTTTTAGGCGGCAATATTTTCGCGACGAATTATAAACTCGATATATACCCGCATTCCGGCGCCGGCGCATATATATGCGGCGAGGAAACCGGGCTCATAGAATCTTTGGAAGGCCGGCGCGGCCAGCCGAGGCTCAAACCGCCGTTTCCAGCCGTAGCCGGTCTTTTTATGGGGCCGACGGTCGTTAATAACGTTGAAACCCTGGCTTTCGTGCCCGATATAATATCGAAAGGCGCCGCCTGGTTCGCCGCCATCGGAACGCCTAAAAACAGCGGCACCAGGCTTTTCGGAGTTTCGGGCGATGTCGAAAAACCGGGAGTTTACGAACTCGAACTCGGTATTAGCGCTAAAAAACTCATATATGAAATCTGCGGCGGCGTTAAGGACGGCGCTAAATTAAAAGGGTTTATTCCCGGCGGGCTTTCCGCGCCAATAATGACGGCGGCCGAAATAGATACGCCGCTCGACTTCGATTCGCTGGCTAAAGCGGGCTCTATGGCCGGTTCGGGCGGCGTCATCGTAATAAACGAAACAAGGAGCATACCTAAGATCGCCGCGCGCACGGCGGATTTTTACGCGCACGAATCCTGCGGGCAATGCAGCCAGTGCCGCGAAGGTACGCGCTGGGTATCGCAATTATTCAATAAAATTTTAAACGGCGGCGGCCGTAAAAAAGACATAGACCTTATACTCGATATATGCTCGAATATGACAGGCCAGACTATATGCGTGCTTTCCGATGCGTGCGCGATGCCGTCAACAGCGTTTATAAACAAATACAGAAATGAATTCGAAGCTCTGGTCGCAAATAATTAGAAAAATAAAAAGTAATAACGAAAATAACAAAAAACAAATTAATGGTTAATAGTTAAAATAATAACATTTTAAAATAATAATATTAACAATAACTACCAATTATCAATTATCAACTATCAGTGAGTGGTTAATATGCCTGAAATTACAATAAACGGTAAAAAAATAATAGCGCCGCCTGGCGATACCATATTAACGGCCGCAAAGCGCGCCGGCATAGAAATACCTCATTTTTGCTATCATCCCGAACTTCAATATGCCGGTTCATGCAGGATGTGTTTAGTCGAGCTCGAAAAATCGCCTAAATTAGTCACTTCGTGCAATACGCCCATAACTGAAGGCATGGTTATTCATACCGATACCGAACGCGTTAAAAAAGCCCGGGCCGCCGTCCTGGAATTTCTTCTTATAAACCATCCTCTCGACTGTCCTATATGCGACAAAGCCGGCGAATGCCCGCTGCAGGATTATTATTTTAAATATTCGGCGCGCGAAAGCCGCTATGAAGAAGAAAAATGGCATAAAAATAAAAAAGTCGACCTGGGTCCCCTTATAGTTCACGATGAGCAACGCTGTATATTATGCACGCGCTGCGTTCGTTTCATGCAGGATATAGCTAAATCTCCGCAGTTAATCGTCGTTAAGCGCGGCTCTAAAAATACGCTTACTACATATCCCGGGGCGCCTTTAGACAATCCCTACAGCCTTAATACGGTCGATATATGCCCGGTCGGCGCGCTTACTTCAAAAGACTTCCGTTTCAAATGCAGGGCATGGTATTTAAAAAGCTCCGAATCCATCTGTCCCTTCTGTGAAACCGGCTGCACTACGATAATTCAACATAAGGACAATACGGTCTACCGCATCCTGCCGCTTAATAACGAAAAAGTGAACGGCTCGTTTATCTGCGATTACGGAAGGCTTTTCCGAAAATATATAAACGCAAAAAACCGCATATCGCTGCCGCTGGCTAAATCTCATAAAAAAGAAACGACATGCGTTACAACCGAGGAATCTTTCGATAAAATTTTCGCGGCTATTACCGCTCGCGCGGCGGCAATCAATAAAAATAACGTCGGCGGAAACGGCAAAAGCAAAGACGGAAACGGAGAAAACTTAAGGCGCGAAACCGGCGTTATATTATCGCCTTATCTTAGCGTCGAAGAGGCTTACCTGGCCCTGAAATTTTTCGGCGAATCCACTCCGGCCGCAGATATCGCCGTTATTGACTGTGGTGAAGGATTCGACGGCTTTATCATTTCGGACGATTATCTTATTTCAAAAGATAAATCGCCGAATAAAGCCGGTATATCGCTATTATCGAATAAAATGAAAATTAAATTCATTGGCGCGGAAACACTCGCATCCAACGCCGGAAGTAAAAAATACAGGACCATTATATTTATCGGGCCGCCTTTCGCCGTCAGTGATTATTATGAAAAGCACGGCAAATCACTTGATATATGCGATTTTATAATATCGCTCACGACGCATTCGGGCGGCATGACAGATATTTCCGATTTTATTATCCCTCTTGCGCTGTGGGCCGAATCCAACGGACATTTCGTCAATAAAAATAATATAATCCAAAAATACGATGCGGCCGTTAAGCCGCCGATGCCGGAATGCGGCGCTGATCACAATGTCAAAACGCTCTGCAAATTAGCGTCTTGTTTTAACATTAAAGCCGAATACGGCTCCGCCGCGGACGTATTTGATGAAATAAAAACGCGTTTTAAATTATTTAGCTAGCGGGTGTTATTAGTTTATGTCATTTTATTTAGAAACTTATATTTCCACCTACGTTTTTAAAACCCTTTATCTGCCGATAATGATAAAGATAGTTCTGGCCGTCGCATTTCCGCTGGTCGTGCTTTCGGCCATCCCGATAGTGGTGTGGATGGAACGTCGCGGCGCCGGACTCATCCAGGATAGAATGGGGCCGAACCGCTCCAACATAGCCGGTTACACTTTTTTCGGTCTGCTTCATCCGATTAACGACGCGATCAAAATGATAATGAAAGAAACACTGACGCCCGAGCGCGCTAAAGTTTTATTTTACTTCCTGGCGCCGGCGCTCGTCGTAATACCGGCTATTATGACATTCGCCGTCATTCCGGTCGCCGCGCCCGTCGAAATAGAGGGAGTCGTAATACCCTTTCAGGTAGCGACTATCGACACCGGCCTGCTTTATGTGCTGGCGATATCCTCTCTCGGCATTTATGGAATTATGATGGCAGGATGGGCTTCCGGCAATAAATTTTCGATGCTCGGCGGGCTGCGCGCCGCCTCGCAGATGCTTAGCTATGAAATGGTTCTCGGCATATCACTTGTCACGCTTTTTATGATCTATGCCGAAATAGAACCCGCCGCTATAGTTGAATCGCAGGGCGAGCTTATCTTCGGATTCATTCCTAAATGGGGTATATTTTTATCACCCGTCGCTTTTTTTATATTCATCACGGCCGCTTTCGCCGAATGTAACCGCACTCCTTTCGATTTGCCTGAAGCCGATTCGGAAATAGTAGCGGGCTACCACTTAGAATATGGAGGGATGAAATTCGCGATGTTTATGATGGCAGAATACCTTTCGATAATAACTATGTCGGCAGTCGTAACGACTATGTTTTTCGGCGGATATCAACTGCCCTTCCTGCCGAGCGCTAAATTGCACGCGCTCGCCGGGCCTTTTATATCCCCGTTTATTCAAATAGCCGCGTTTTCGGTTAAAACGCTATTTTTCATATGGCTTTATATCTGGGCGCGCTGGACGCTTCCCCGCTTCCGTTACGATCAGGTTATGAAGTTATGCTACCTGAAACTTTTTCCGATCGCACTGGCTAATATTTTTATAACCGCGGCAATAATATTGTTAATTAGTTAATTGTTTATGTTTATGTTTATGTTTATGTTTATGTTTATTTGTTTATTAAAATATTAATTTAGTTTCAATTTTAGTTTTTGTTTATTTTATATCATTTTATTTTAGTTTTCAGTTTTTTCGCTTCTATTTATAGCGCGGTAATTCAAAAATATTCGGAGTTTATAATATGTCGAATAAAAAATATACTAAAATAACCGACCACTTTAAAGATAACGAGTTTATCAATAAAAACAGGCCGCTCACTTTTTTAGAGCGCCTCTACTTTATCGAGATTTTTAAGGGTCTCGCCGTTACCATAAAGCATTTTCTATATAATTTTTTTAATTTCTCCAAACTACCGACTATCGATTATCCCGATAAAAAGCGCAAAATACCCGCCTCGTTTCGCGGCCGCCACAGGCTTACTCTCCGCCCCGACGGCACGACGCGCTGCGTGGCGTGCTTTCTCTGCTCGACCGCCTGCCCCGCCGACTGCATATATATAGAAGCCGGCGAATATAGCGACGGCAATCCGAATGAAAAATATCCGCTGCGTTACGAAATAGATATGCTGCGCTGCGTCTTTTGCGGCTTATGCGTCGAAGCCTGCCCGTGCGACGCTATCAGAATGGATACGGGCCTATATGATTTAGCCGATTACAGCCGCGAAGACCTTATTTTTACAAAAGAAAAACTTACATCCGATTATCCGCCGCTTAAAGAGCGCGGCGGAGCGTTTAACGCCGAAGAATTCGAAGCGGCGCGCGCACTCGAAAGCGCTGGCAAAGACGAAAACGATAAAGCGCGCAAGCGCGAAAAACAGAGCGAAGGTGATATTAAAAATGATGATTAACAGCATCGTTTTTTACCTTTTCGCTATTCTATCGATAATAGCGGCCGTATTTACAATCAGTTTCGTTAACCCCGTTAAATCGGCGATATCGATGATATTCTGCCTTTTTTGCATCGCCATCGTATATTTCACGCTTGGCGCCACATTCGTAGGAATTATTCAAATATTAGTTTACGCGGGTGCTATAATGGTGCTCTTCCTCTTCGTTATCCTGCTTTTAGAAAAACGCGACTACGAAGCCTCGACGGAAGATAATTTCAGCGCCGCTAAAATCGTGAGCGTAATAATCGCGGCGCTGCTTTTTACCTCCCTCGCCATAGCGCTCGGCGCGAACGGCGGCGCCGCTTTTCCGCCGGCAGCGGACGGTTTTGGCTCCATTAAAGCGCTCGGGATCGCTATATTCCAAAAATATTTATTCGCCTTCGAGGCGCTTTCAGCGTTGATACTTGCCGCTATAGCGGGCGTTACGCTGCTCACATCGAAAAAAACGGCTGGTGGTAAATAATGATGACTATCGGATTGACTCACTACCTGATATTCGCGGCTATTATCTTCACAATCGGCTTGATCGGGCTTACCGTTCGTAAAAATATAATAATTTTATTTATGTGCGTGGAACTCATGCTTAATTCCGGTAATATTACGATTTTAGCATACGCGCGGCAGTTTGGCGATTCGGAGTTTCACGCCGCGGCGCTTTTTGTTTTGGTAATAGCCGCCGCAGAAGCCGCTCTTGGACTGGCCCTGGTAGTGGCGATTTTCAGATACCGCGGCACCGCGGATTCCGACAAACTGACCCTTTTGAAAGGTTGATCGATTATGCAGCAGGTTAATATGTATTTTATTAATTTAATACCTTTATTTCCGCTTCTGGGCGCGATTTTCTGCTTTATGCAAAGGAATCGAAGGCCTTCGCTCCTTTGCGGATTAACCGCTTCCATAATGGTTTTTTTATCGCTTGTTTGCACGGCCGCGTCTATTTTCGTCATGGCGGATTTAACGCCCGCTTCTAACGGCCGGATATTTCTGGCTGCCGATAATTTCACCTGGATATCAGCGGGCGATTTAAAAGCCGGCTGCGATTTAATGTTTGACAACCTCACCGCCGTTATGCTTTCAGTCATTACCTTCGTGGGACTTTTAATCCACATCTACTCGATCGGTTATATGATCCACGATAACGACTCCAACCGTTTTTTTTCATATATGAACCTCTTCGTTTTTTTTATGATAGTGCTTGTCATGGCTAAAAACATCGTAGTCATGTTCGTCGGATGGGAAGGCGTCGGACTCTGCTCGTACCTGCTCATCAGCTTCTGGTGGGCCGAAGCCGCTAACGCCGCCGCCGGTAAAAAAGCCTTCATCACAAACCGCGTCGGCGATTTCGCCTTTCTAGCGGCTATTTTTATTCTATACTGGCACTGCCGTCATATAGGCGCAACCAACTGCTTCGATTTCATCAGCCTTTCTGAATCAGCCTCTTTACTCGCGGCTGCCACGCTTTCTACTACAGGCTTTAATATTATAGACCTTTGCTGTATTTTATTTTTTATCGGCGCGTGCGGAAAATCGGCGCAAATTCCGCTTTACGTGTGGCTGCCCGACGCCATGGCCGGGCCCACGCCGGTTTCCGCGCTCATCCACGCGGCTACGATGGTAACCGCCGGCGTTTATATGTGCGTCAGGCTCGGTTTTTTATTCGCTCTATCGCCGCTCGCCCTCGGCGTAATCGCCGTTACGGGTTTACTCACGGCGGTTTTTGCGGCCCTTATAGCCATGGCGCAGACCGATATTAAAAAAGTGCTCGCTTACTCGACCGTATCGCAGCTCGGTTTCATGTTCATAGCCGTCGGCTGCGGCGCTTTTACGAGCGCTATCTTTCATTTAGCCACCCACGCTTTTTTTAAATCGCTGCTTTTCCTCGCCGCCGGCTCGGTTATTCACGCGCTCAGCGGCGCGCAGAATATTATGAAAATGGGCGGGCTCCGTAAAATTATGCCGCACACCTTCAGAGTTTTCTTTATCGGCGTTTACGCCATTTCCGGCCTTCCGTTGATGTCCGGATTTTTTTCAAAGGATGAAATTCTTTTATTTACTTACGCCGGCCCTTATTCAAGTGCGCTTTTTTATCTTACCGCTTCACTCGCCTCGCTGCTCACCGCCATATATATGCACAGACTTTTATTTTTAGTTTTTTACGGCGAGTTCAGAGGCGGCCGCGATAAATTCGAGCGCGCCCACGAATCACCGGTTATTATGATCGCACCGCTTTATATCCTGGCGTTTTTCTCTATTTTTTCAGGTTTTATAGCTTTAAGTAAAAACCTTAACTTTAAAACGCTGCTGTCGGCATTTCAACCGGCCGCGACACGCGCCGCATTTACCCATTCCGCTGAATATTTCGTTATGAGCGTCGCGCTTTTAACCGCTTTTGCCGGCGCTTATGCCGCCTATAAACTCTACACGGGTTCAAATAAAGATCTCGATAAAATTAACGATAAATTCGCACCGATCATAAAAATGCAATATAATAAATTCTACATAGACGAATTATACGAAAAAATAATAATAATACCGCTTTATTCAATTTCAGTAATGCTGCATAAATTCATAGACGTAAAACTGATCGATGATTTTGTGGTCGGCGGCTCCGTCGACTCTTTTAAATCGCTTAACGCCGCGCTCAGCGACGCCCAGAACGGCCGGGTGCGGACTTATTTATCAGCTATGGCCGCCGGATTAGCCGCCATGACGATCTACATTTTATATAAGGCGTGGTGCTAAATGACGGATTTGATCAATTTATTACACGATAATATAATAGTCGTTCTGCTGACGATGTCGTTTTTTTCATTCTTATTTACAGCCGCGGCCGGAGCTAAAGCTAAAAGCGCTAAAATCAAACGTGCCGCGCTTACGCTTTCTTTCGTTATTTTCATTGCGTCTTTATGCCTCTACGCGGGTTTTGAGCAGTCAAACCCCTCGCTGCAGTTTAATAAAAGTTTCACATGGATCGAATCGCTTAATATTAATTTCAGCGTGGGCGTCGACGGGTTATCGCTTTTTATGGTATTACTGGCAACACTTTTGACGCTTATCGTAATTGCGGCCGCTGATGAAAAAATTCCAAACTTTAATTACTATATATCGCTGTATTTTTTACTCGAATTCACTATGATCGGCACTTTCTGCGCAACCGATATTATTTTGTTCTACGTTTTCTGGGAGCTAATGCTCGTTCCAATGTATCTTATAATAGGCGCCTGGGGCGGAAAAAACAGAATCGGCGCCGCGCTGCGCTTCTTTTTATTCACGGCGTTCGGCTCCGTTTTTATGCTGTGGGCTATCTTATGGGCAGCGAGCTATTATCAAAATATCTACGGCGCTATGTGCTTTAATATTAAAAGTTTGAGCGCGCTCGCTTATAATTTCCGCTCGCAGTGCATATTATTCTGGATGTTCTCGATAGCCTTTATGGTTAAAGTCCCGCTTTTTCCATTTCATACCTGGCTTCCATACGCGCACGTAGAGGCGCCGACCGGCGGTTCGGTCATGCTGGCTGCGGTTTTGCTTAAAATGGGCACCTACGGCTTTCTCCGTTTCAGCATCCCCATGTTTCCCGATGCCGCGGGTTATTTTGCGCCGGCTATGATGTTTTTAGGCGCGCTCGGCGTGCTTTACGGCTCGCTCGTCTCCTACGCTCAAACCGATCTGAAAAAACTTATAGCGTATTCGTCCGTAGCGCATCTGGGCGCTATAACGGCCGGAATTTTCTCCCTTACCGAGGCCGGAATCAGCGGCTCGATCATTCAGATGATTAATCACGGCGTTTCTACCGGCGCGCTATTTCTTCTCGTCGGGGTTATCTACGAACGCCGCCATACTAAAGAACTGGGCAAATTCGGCGGCCTGGCGGCAGTTATGCCCGCCTATTCGACGGTTTTTGCAATCGTTATGTTCTCGGCGATCGGGCTTCCCGGCCTTAACGGATTCATCGGCGAATTTTTAATACTCGCAGGCGTGTTTTCAAAGTCATGGCTTGCAGGCGCACTCACCGCTTCAGGCGTGGTTATCGGCGCTGTTTACATGCTTAACGCCTACGAAAAAATATTTCTGGGCAGCGTTACCAATAAAGAAAATTCCGCTCTAGCCGACCTCGGACGCATCGAAAAACTATGCCTGGCGCCCCTGATCGCGCTAATATTTGCCATAGGCGTCTACCCCGCCTTTATCAGCTCTAAAATAGAGACGACCGTAAAAAAAATTGCAGCCAACCACATAATTATAAATAATCACGATCTAAAACAACGAAACGCTAAATTTAACGAATGTCCGGTGAATAAAATATGTCAAAAGAATTATTAGCGATTAATTTATACGCCATAGCCCCAATTCTGTGCTGCGGCCTGTCCGCCGCGATTATTTTAATGATATCCGCGGCTAAAGAAACACTCGCACTCGAAGGACGGCGGCGCGCCGTCGAGGCGTGCGAAAAGCTGTCGTTTTTAGCCTTGCTTACCGCCGCGCTTATTTCAGCCGGACATTTTTTTAATATTAAAGGCCCCATCACGCTGTTTAAAAACGCCATATTTTTTGACCATTACGCGGCGGCCGCCTGTTTCTTTTTTTCTATAATGGGTATTTTCACCCTGTTTATGGCCGCGGGAGAGCTTCGCGAAAGCCGCGGCCGCGTCGCGCCCGAATATTACGCGCTGCTTTTGAGCGCCTCGATTGGCGCCATGATAATGGCTATGGCAAACGATCTTATCGTTGCGCTCATCGGGATCGAAATACTGTCAATATCTACATATATTTTATGCGCGCTCGATAACACGAATAAAAGAGCGGTCGAAGGCGCCTTTAAATATTTCTTAACCGGCGCAGCCGCGAGCGCCATATTTATATTCGGCATGGCGCATATTTACGGCGGCGCTAAAACTACATTCATAAATGAAATCATTCTAAAGGCTTCTACAGGCGCAGGCGCATTTACGAGCTCGCCGGCGGCCGGCTTGAGCGCGCCGCTTTTAATAGGCCTGATTTTTATAAGCGTCGCTCTATTGTTTAAAGCCGCGGCAGTGCCTTTTCATAACTGGGCGCCGGACGTTTACGACGCAGCTCCCGTCAGCGTCGCCGCATTTATGACTTATTTCGTCAAAGCCGCCGTTTTCGTTTTAATCTTACGTATATTTTCCACCGCGTTTTTATTCATGGCGCCTGAAATTATATCCACGCTTATTTTAATCGCCGTTATCACCATGACACTGGCTAATATCACGGCGCTGTTCCAGAATAATATCAAAAGAATGCTCGCCTATTCAAGCATATCACATACCGCTTATATTTTAATAGGCGTTATATGCGCCGTGAGCGCTTATAAAAATACTATAATCGATTCGGGCGCATATATTTTATTCTACCTTATTTCTTACTTTTTTATCAATGCCGCCATTTTTTCGGCGCTCGGCCTTATCAAAGCGGCCGATAATAATATTCACACGATTAACGACCTGAAAGGCTGCGGCTTCACGCGCCCGTTTATATCGGCCGCCTTCGCCGTCGCGCTGCTCGCGCTGGCCGGAATTCCGGCGACTTCAGGATTTATGGCTAAATTTTTAATATTTTATAACGCGTTTCTCTCCGGCTATCACGCATTAGTGTTCATAGCCGTTATTAACAGCTTTATAGCCTTTTATTACTACATCAAAATAATAATGATGATGTATATGCACATTCCCGATAACGCCGCCGCCCTGCCAACTTTTGAAGCCAATTCACAATACGATCAGCAAGGCGCCCGCGCTAATTTAATATGCCTGACAGTATCGGCGGCCATGATTATCGCGCTCGGCGTTTATCCCGAACCGGTTATTAAAATCGTTAAAATGGCCGTAATAAATAGTTTTTAATTATCATTAACATTCGGAGATGATTATAGATGAGTCAATTTAAATGCTTAGTCTGCGGATATATTCATCAAAGCGATGAAGCGCCCGATAGATGCCCGATCTGCAAAGCTTCGGGCGAAAAATTCGCGCCTTATCTCAGCGAAGAAAACGAAAGAGGCGTCATCCACGACAATATATTCGATATCTTAGAAACCGCTCACGAATCCACAAAAAGAATAACGCACATCAAAACTTCTGAAATGATCTTTGAAACTTATTATTTTTTGCCGGAGCAGACAATCGATTACCATAAACACCCCGACGGCGACCAGATATTTATTGTAATGCAGGGCAGCGGAGAATTATATACCGATACCGGAAGCGAAACCGCCGTAAAAATAAAAACCGGCGATTATATATCGGCGCCTAAAAACACGTGGCATAAAATAATAAACACGGGCAAGAATATACTGGTAATCTCACAGATAATCTCACAAAGCGCAGGAATGATTTTAAGAAGCTCACGCTGAAAAACTTAAAAAAACAAATATAAAAAATATGTTGAAAATTAAATTTTTCTTGGTATAATATACTCAGCTTAATTAATAACGAGCCGGCGACGGCGCAAATACCGATAAAGGTGGTGAGATTCATGTCTAAAGATAAAAGCCCTAAAAAAGAAGTTAAAAAACCTAAAAAAAATAAATAATTTTAATAATTAGCCTTACTATAAAAAATCAAAAAAAGCGGCCGCCCCGTAACTTATACAGGACGGCCTTTTTTTTATTTAAATGTCACGACATTTTTATTCACGGTTAAAAGTATTATCAAATATCCGTATAAAAAAACTTCGCGCCGATTTATCTTTTATTCACTTCAATCAGGCCGTGATGCTGAGTTCCTAAATACAGTTTGTTTTTAACCGTTTCAATACAAGTTATCCTCACAGGCCTGCCTCTTGAAAGATTATTTTTAATCGGATAATAAGTAAGGGTATCGTTATATATTTTAGAAAGCCCCGCGTCGGTGCCTAAATAAATATCGAATTTATCGACCTTAATCGATAGTATTACATTCGAATTAAGGCCTTTTTCTTTAGTATAAGATTTGAATTTATTTCCGTCATATATGGAGAGGCCTTCCGGCGTGCCTATATATAATTTGCCGCCGGATATCGCAAGACAATTTATTTTATTAGAAATAAGCTCCGATGTTTTTGCGTTGATTCCCGTAAAACGATCGTTTTGAAATAAATACAGGCCGTCGTCGTAAGTGGCGAACCAGAGCTGACCCTTTATGTTATCATAGGCGATCGCCGAAACATACTTACCTTCGAGACCGGATTTAGCGGTGTAATGCCTCCACTTATTAATTTTAACGTTATATACGCTCACGCCGGAACCCCAGGTACCTACGTATAAAAACGGGTCCATAAAATAAAGGCACTGTATATAATTAACCGGTATAGTTGTATTGTCGTCGCCCTGTTCGAAATAAGTCCACTGCGACAATATCTTGTTGTAGCGCGAAAGCCCTGAATCCGTAGCTATCCATATTTCGGAGCTTGTCGGAAGAACAAAGTTTATATTTTCGCCCGCGGGCGCGTTTCTGTAATGACCGGCGTCTTTGCCGTAGGTGCGAAAAGTCTTGCCGTTATATTTTGAAAGTCCGCGATCGGTGCCTATAAATATTGATTTTTCATCTTCGTTGTCGGCGCTTAAAGAAATAATATTATTCGACGGTATGCTCTGGCCTAAGAAAGATAAATAGTTGTGCCTCTTTGAATGAGTGTCGAAATCCATAGCCGCCGCAAAGTTAAAAATGCCGTCTGCCATGGGCGAAAAAAACAAAACTATTAAAACAAAGGTTGATATCCTTATAACCGAATTTTTTAATCCATTCTTTTTGACGTTACTCATTATAAATTCCTTTCAGGCGATTCTTTTCCTTCGCCGCCGCCGCCGGCGCCTTCCATCCCCATCTCATCAGCCTGCTGAGAGCCATAATCGCTCTTAGTAGTTTCATAAGCGGTATAACCTGAATTTTTTAAAGAAAATATATAGTCCCTGCTGAAAACTTCATCGATAATAACAGCTATTGTTTCGCGGTATAATTTAGTTTCCTTCTCATCGTCTTTTTCTTTTATTAAAAACCGGTGCGCGTCTTCGGAATTAGATCTGGCTAAAGATACTACCGCGGTTTTACGCACGATCCAGTCTTCGCTCTTATTTTGCGTTATATCGCATAAAATCTGCACTGAATTTATATCGCCTATTTTGCCGAGCGCCTTTATCACGTTTATTTTCACGTCGTTATCATGGTCGTTAACGGCCGCCTGCAAAATCTCGCCAACCTGTATGACGCCTATTTCACCGAGAGCGTAGGCGGCGGAAGCTCTCATCCATTTATCCGCGTCGGAGAGCATATCGCGTAAAATCTGGAGCGAACGCGCGCCTCCGAGCTTCCAGAGGCCTTTAGCGGCGTTCGCCTTAACCCTGTTGTCAAAATCGTTGAGCGCCGGTTTGATTAATTCAATCACCGATTCATCGCCGAGTTCGGCGAGCGATTCGATCGCATTGGCGCGAACGCGCTTATCGGGGTCTTTTATACATTCTCCGAGCAGCGGCACGCTGAATCTGGCTTTCGAAAGGCCTATTATTCTCAAGATAATGGCCTTTATTCGCCTATCGTCGCAGCCGCGCAGGAGCTTTGCAAGCGATTCTCTGGCCTCGTCAGGATTTTTAGTATTTTTAAGAGACATTACAAGATCCAGACACATCTGCTGATTAAGCATGGTTAACTGCTTTATCAACTGCTCCATTTCTTCTTTCTTGCTGACGCTCTTTATCATTTTTCTGATTTCATAGCGGTCTTCGAGAGTATCTATCTTTAAGAATTCTCTTATTTTTTCGGCCATCACCGCATTTCCGACCTCATTAAAAGAACGCACGACCGAAAATTTAATATTTTCTGATTTAATAGTAAGAACGTTTTTTAAAGTTATTTCTACTTCAGACCCCTTAAGCGTCGATAAAAAAGTGAGCGTGAGCGCGGCTGCCTGGCGCGTAGGCCATTCGATAAATTCTTCGGTGAAAAGATTTATAACCGGCAGGGCCGCAAGAAGTCCGTATTTAGTCAGCGCGTCCACCGCGTAATGGCGCACGCCGGCGTCTTTATCGCGAAGAGCGTCAACAAGCGATTTAACCGCCACCTGATTAGCGCAATAACCTAAGGCTCGCACGCAGGCCATTTTAATATATTCGGCTTCCTTGAATTTACCAAAAACGTCGATTACATATTTAACGTTGATCTGCACGCCGTTAAGCGCTAAATCGCCAATACGCTCCATGGCGAATAAAACCACAAAATCCGAACGGTCGCCCAGCATCTGATAAAGGCCGCCAAGAGCATCTTCCGTGGCTATTTCGCCGAGAGCGTCGGCCAATTTCTTTTTACGCGCCTGCGACTGATCGTTGATTATTTTTAACATCGCTTCTTTATGCATTTAAATCCCTCCATCAGCGCGAATATGCGCATATTATTCCCGGGACGCCAAACCCCCTCCGTCAATTAAAAACGGCTGCCTACCTCTCAAAAATAGCCCTGACAAAATCGCCGCCGTTGAACCGTTTTAAATCGTCCACACCCTCGCCTATGCCTATTAATTTAATAGGTATTCCAAGCTCGTCCGATATCGATATAACGATTCCGCCTTTTGCCGTGCCGTCGAGTTTCGTCAGCGCAACGCCGGTAATGCCGCCCATGGCTTCATTGAAAGTTTTAGCCTGTATAAGAGCGTTCTGACCGGTAGTGCCGTCGAGCACCTGAAGTATTTCATGCGGCGCGTCATGAATTTCACGGGTTATTATCTTTCTGATCTTCTTTAATTCTTCCATCAGATTATACTTGGTATGAAGCCTTCCCGCGGTATCTATCAATAAAACGTCTATATGCCTGGCTTTGCCTGCCTTAATGGCGTCGAAAACGACTGCCGCGGGGTCTGAATTCGGCTGCGCTTTAACTATCGGGATGCCCACGCGGCGGGCCCATATTTCGGCCTGCTCTATTGCCCCCGCCCTGAAAGTATCGCCGGCTACTATCATTACTTTTTTACCGTCTTTAACTAAGTTAGAGGCTATTTTACCGACCGTCGTGGTCTTTCCGACACCGTTGACCCCGACCACCAGAATAACCGACATTCCCTCACGCTCGATATTAAGAGCGGTGTTATCGCTACCCACTAAAGAAGTCATTATCTGCCCAAGCAGCTCAAAAAGCTCGTCCATATTTTTAACTTTAACTTCGTCGAGTTTTTCCTGCATGCGCTTGATTATTTTCTGAGTGGTTTTTACGCCGATATCGGCCTCTATAAGGATTTCTTCGAGACGCTCGAGCTTATCTTCGTCGATTGTCATTCTATCGCCGAAAAGCTCGCCGAGCTTGCGGGTAAAACTGTTTTTAGTTTTACCGAGGCTTTCTTTAAGCCTTGCAAACCATGATTTTTGCGTTCTTTTTTCCGAAAAGCCCGCCTGCTTATCACCTTCGGCGGATGCGCCGCCCGCTTCTACTATAACCGAAGTGTTCGACAGAGAAGTTTCACCGGTTTTTTCAACGGTTTTTTCGGCAATTTCTTCCTTTACGGATGAAGGATCGCCGTCTGCCGCCTCGTCGCTAACGCCGCCTGCGAACTCTTTTACTTCGACGGTTTCAACTTCAGCGGTTTCAATATCCTGCCGGTTGTTTTCCCCGGCCGCCGCCGGTTCGTCAACCGCCGCAACAGCCGCCGCCGCCGCGTCTTTTGCTTTTTTTTCTTCAGCGGATTTATCGCCTTTAAAATAACCCACAATTTTGTCAAACATTTGAACTCCTCACATTATCAGGCCGCGAACTATATTAAGAAAATTTAATATTGCGCGGCAGTTTTATAAAATTTGAATAAACCGTTAATATAATGATTTTAATGTCCAGCAGAAGATTCATGTTATTGATATAAGCCAGATCGTATCTGAGTTTATGCTCAAAATTGGAATCGTAACGGCCGTGAACCTGCGCCAGTCCGGTAATTCCCGGCTTAACTAAAAAACGCTTGGAATATACTGGAAGCATTTTACAGAAACGCTCTACGAAATGCGGCCTTTCGGGACGGGGCCCGACCATGCTCATATCGCCTTTTAAAACATTTGCCAACTGCGGAAATTCGTCTATATGATATTTTCTTAAAAAACGCCCGAGCGCCGTAACGCGTTCATCGGCGCTGCCCGTCGAAAGCACCGGGCCGGTCGAAGCTTCCGCGTCTAAAACCATAGTCCTGAATTTGAATATTTTAAATTCACGGCCGTACCTGCCGACACGCACCTGGCTGTAAATAACCGGGCCGCGCGAATCGAATTTAATTAAAATCGGGACTATAAGAAAAAACGGCGAAAGCGCAATAAGCCCGAGAAGAGCCGTGCTGAAATCAAATATAGTTTTAAGCCTCGCGTATAATTTGTCGTGCGCGCCGAAATTCACTTCCAGAAGGGGTATGCCGGCTATCTGCTTTATATCGACGCGGCCTATTACTATTTCGTATAAATTAGGCAGTATGGCCACTTTAACGTTAATATTATCGCATCTGAAAATTAGATCGATCAATTTTGACAGGCTTACTTTTTCGGAGCTCACTATAACTAAATCGATATTATTCTCGGCGATCACTTTTTCGATATCTGAAAAGCCGCCCAGAACGGTCATTCCGTTCTCCGGCGTATCGTCTAAATAACCCGCTATAACGTGCATATTACTCGAATATAATTCGATATCGTTTTTTATTAATATTCCTTCGCTGGAAGTGCCTACTATCAATGTTTTGAGTGGTTTAAGCTCCCCGGTTATAAACGACTTTTCAAAAAAACGCCACGCCGACAAAAATATTATATTCACTATTATCGAAAGCATTATAACCGTGCGCGGAAAAGCGAAAGAACGCGCGTAGAATATAAAAGCGACCATAACGACTATGCCTATTATAACCGCGCGCGTTACCGAGTATAAAATATCGATATAGCTGTTTTTACGGTCGTAGTCGTATAAATTATTAAAGTAAAGACTCGCTATGCCGATTATAGTCGTGATAAGGGAAATATCGATATAGGCCTGATAATTTACGCGCGGCACCTCGCCGCTGTATCTTAAATAAAAAGTGGCTATTATGGCTGCGTTTAAAAATATCGAATCGAGAATTATATAAAAAGTTTTACGCCAGTTGATCAATTAAATCAACCCCTTTTTACCGACAAGGTCTATATAGCAGCCTTCGGTAAGTTCGAGCATCCGCTCGCTGCCAAACCCGCTTTTTACTTTCGCCGAAAGATTGGCGCCAAGCCTTTTTTTAGCTTCGCTATCGAGGGATATCATTTTTTTCATCGCTTCAAAAAAATCGCCGGACGAACCCGCCGCGCATAATATTCCGGTTTCATTGTCGCATATTATCTCGGATATGCCGCCGGCGTCGGTGCATACGCATGGAAGCGCAAAACAGGCGGCCTCTAAAAGCGAATACGGCAGACCTTCTTTAATCGAAGAAAGAAAGAATATATCTAAAATTGAATATATTTCTTCCGCCGCGTCAACTTCGCCGACGAGCGACACGCGGCCTTCTAAATTTAATTTTTTAACAAGCACCTGAAGCCGGCCGCGTTCGTATCCTTCGCCGGCTATAATCATAGCTAATTTTTCATTCGTTTTTAAAAGAGCGGCGAAAGCGTTAANNCTAATAGCCGTCGAATAAGATTTTTCATAAACAAGCCTGCCTACGCTTCCGATTACGATATCATCTTCGCCAAACCCGTATTTTTCCCTTAATTTTCGACGTTTTTCACCCGCGTCCAAATGTTTCGCGCTCGCGGACGCTAAATCGCCTGATGCACCCGCTAAAGGCCGACAATCTTTTATCAACGATTCGCAGTCTATGCCGTTATGGATCAGTCTGAGCTTGTTTTCGGGTATTATTTTATATTTTTTGGCCTTCATATAATCGGCGCGCGAAACCGTTATTATCGCGTCGCTGAAAAATCCGCCGATCTTTTCGGCGAGAACGCATAGATATTTTTTTACCGGATTCATGCCGTCATGAAAGACGAAACCGTGCGCCGTAAATATTTTAACCGGAACGCCGGCGAAAAAAGCCGCCATACGGCCTAAAATTCCCGCCTTGGTGGAATGACAGTGTATTATGTGAAAATTGTTTTCAATCAATAATTTTGAAATATCGTAAAAAGTTAATAAATCTTTGATCGGATCGATCGATTTTTGTAAATATTTAAGCACCACAGGCATTATCCCGAGTTTTTTCAAACTCGAATTAAGCGGTTCGCCGGGCGAAGCGGCCACTCTTACCTGATGTTTTTTAGAAACGAAATAATCGACTAACGACAGCAGATGCTTTTGCGCGCCGCCTACGTCGGAGGATGTTATCAGATAAAGAATGTTGAGCTTTACCTTAAACTCCTCGCGGGCGAAAAATTTAGAAGCCGTTTCCGGCGCGTTCTGCACCATAAGATTTTTATATATGGCGCAGGTTTTCGATATTAAATTGTCGCAGGAAAACTTCGTTTTAAGCCGCTCCAGGGCATTTTTAGCTAAAAATTCGGCGAAGCCTGGATTTTCGATAAGATGGATCAACTTTTCGGCTATATTTTCTATATCTTTAGGCTTGCACAAAACGCCGTTGAAGTTATCGGTTATAATTTCCGAAACGCCGCCTACATCGGTGGCTATAACGGCGACGCCGCAGGCCTGCGCCTCCAGTATGGCGTTCGGCATTCCTTCGTATATGGAGGTCAGCAGAAAAATATCCGAGGAATGTAAAATATCTTTTATATCGGTGCGCGTTCCTAAAAATATCACGTTGCCGGATAAACCCAGTTTTTGCGCCTCTTCTTTTAATTCGTCGATAAGCGAGCCGCCGCCGGTTAAAACGAACTTAATCCGGGCCGCGCATCCGCCCGCCTTTTTCAGAAAAAGTTTTTCGAGCGTAAGACGCGCCGCCTTTAAAAGGCTTAAATGATCTTTCTGCTCCTCGAGACGCGCGACCGTTACTACCATAATATCTCGCGCGCCGACGCCTATCGATTTTCTGAAATCTTGCCTTGAATATGAGCCGCCGCGCTCATATTCATCGAGTTTAACCGCGTTATAAACCACTTTGATTTTATCCGCGGGGATTTTTTCGATATTAGAAAGCCTGGAGGCGCCCGCGAGCGAATTAGATATTATCGCTGAAGAAAAGCCATAGGTAAGCGAATCGATAAAAATATGATATGGCGTCCGCCACAGGTCAATATTTCGCATCGAGGTTATAACGACCGGCACGCCAGCCAAAAATCCCGCCGCGCGGGCCATGAGGTCGGAGTAAAAAAGATAGGAATGTATTATCGAAATATTTTCACGACGCACGATTTTAACGAGCTTAAAAAGCGCGAAAGGAATTTTATAATAGCTCTGCATATTAAGCGAGTAATATTTTATATCGTTGGCCTTAAAAAAATTGCGGTATTCGCCGCGGTCGAGCAAAGTACAAACTACCGGGTTATAGACTTTTCTGTCAAGACCCGAAATCAGATACAGCAGCATCTTTTCAGCGCCGCCTATTTTTAAGTCGTTTATAATAAATAAAATATTGATACGCCCGTTATCGCCGGAGCCGCGTTCGGACGACATCTGGCAATCAGGCGATGCGTTGTTTTTTATCATAATAAATCAAGATAATTTTATAATATTTTAATGTCAATGTCAACTATAATTAATTTTTGTTATACTCTAAGGTTAATCTTGAAAAAATAAAGAAAATATTATATAATAAGCCGTTTAATGCAAAAGTTATTCAAAAAGCCGCGGCATTAGTTATATTAAAAGACCGGCGGCGAAAGATTAATCAGCTTAATAAGCGGGGTCTGATCAAATGAAAAAACAAATGAATGAAAAAAACGACAAAACCGAATACACGCTCATAATTAACACAGTTTTCGAAAAACTGACGGTGACGATATTAAAAGACGCTCACGCGCAATACCATTGCGAATTTTTCGAAAAGAAACGCAACGCCTTTAAAATCGACCGGATCATTGAAGACGCCTTTAAAATCTGCGATATCGAATTCAAAGATATAAGCGCTATCGCCGCTTTTACAGGCCCGGGCTCTTTTACCGGAATCAAATTAGGGCTTTCAATGGCTTACGCCATGATCGTCTCCGCGCCAGGCGACATTAAAAAAACCGGATTATCGATGCTCGACTACCTTATATTCGACTCGTTTTCAAAAGTCAAAAAAAATAAAACCGCCGCTGCGCTGGTTCCGGGCGTTAAAGGCGAATATTTCTGCCGCCTCGTCAAAAATTACAAAGACGATTTAAAGGAGTCTTTCACCAAATCAAATGCGGCGTTCGTAACGACTTCCGACGCGCTTGCCTGCGAAATCAAGCCCGATTACATAATAATCGAAGAATGCGCCGGCGCCTTTTTAGAAGATAAAAAACTCGACGGGTACCGCGGCAATAAACTGATAGTATCCAGCGTGCGCCCTAAAGCGATCGCGGCGTTTTTTAATTATTGCGTAAATATTGACCAGCAAAGAATTTTAGAACTCAACCCGGTTTATTTAAAAGATACCTACGCCGTTAAGCCAAAAGTAATGACGGCATAATCAAATTAAGGGCCGTTTCGCAGATTGAAAGGCCCAGCATAAAGACAGGCGGTTACAGTTAATGTTGATACTCGGAATCGATACTTCATGCGACGACACTTCGATTGCGGTGATGGATTACAATACAAATGAACGCAAGTTCACCATATTATCCAATGTTATCTCCTCGCAGATAAAAGCTCATGTCGAATACGGCGGAATAGTTCCCGAAATAGCTTCACGCGAACATCTTAAAAATATAACGACGGTTTTTTCGATGGCCCTCGATAACGCCGGAGTGAAGGCCGGCGAATTAGATTTAATAGCCGTGACGGCCGGGCCCGGCCTGAGCGGATCGCTCATCGTCGGTTATTCCTTTGCAAAAGGCCTCGCTATAGCCAATAATAAACCCTATATAACGGTCGATCACATAAAAGCTCATACCGCGGCCAATTTTATGGAACCTTACGCCATCGATTATCCCGCAGTCTCTCTTACCATATCCGGCGGCCATTCGTCGCTATCCGTGCTCGACTCTCCTATCGAGGCCAAATTTATCGGCGGCACCATCGATGACGCCGTCGGAGAGCTTTTCGATAAAACCGCGCGCTACCTTAATCTTGCCTACCCCGGAGGGCCGATTTTAGATAAAATGGCGCGCGAGGGAGAGCCTTTGTACAAACTGCCGAAACCGCTTATCAATGAAGATAATTATAATTTTTCATTCTCGGGCCTTAAAACGGCGGTTATTAATTTCACCCGATTAAACAAGGATTTTGAAATAAAACACCTCGCCCACAGCATGACGCGCTCGATATGCGATATATTCACGAAAAAAATAGAGGCAGCCGCGAAGGCCTGCGGCGCAAAAACCATATTACTTTCAGGCGGAGTTGCCTGCAACTCGATGATACGCGAATCGATCAAAGAATTAGGCGCGCGCAAAAAAATAGCGGTATTAATGCCGCCGCCGATTCTTTGCACCGATAACGGCGTTATGATAGCCATTCTCGGCGCGCTCAATTATTTATATTCAGACGATAAAAATCTTAAAAACAGCGACGTTTACCCGACTACAAGATGGTAAACGCGCGATGGCAATCCCGCACCCGGCGGGCGGAGGGCGATATATATGAATGAAAATAACGCGCAGCGTGCGCTCATACAGATACTCGATGAAAATACGATCTGCCGCATAGCGGCGGGCGAGGTCGTGGTATCGGGCGCCTACGCCATCAAAGAAATGATAGAAAATTCCATAGACGCCGGCGCGGATGAAATTATAACCGAATACAGCGGCGCAGGGCTTTCGTCCATAACCGTCTCCGATAACGGCCGCGGCATGACGCGAGACGATATACTGATGGCTTTAGAACATCACGCGACCTCTAAATTAAAAACGGTATCCGATCTAAGTGATATTAAAACCTACGGATTCCGCGGAGAAGCGCTTCCATCGATTGCCGCGGTATCGCGCTGCGAAATAATATCGTCGATAGAAAGCTCTCTGCCCGCCGTTTCGGTAAAGATAGAAGGCGGCGAGATAAAAAGCGTACAAAACGCGGCGGCGACGCGCGGCACTAAAATCTCGATTAAAAATTTATTTTATAACACGCCGGTGCGCAAAAAATTCCTTAAATCCGAAAGTTACGAAAACGCTCTCATAATAGAGTTTGTAACTCGCTACGCGCTCGCCCATCCCGAAATTAAATTCGGACTTTATTCAGGCGGCCGCGAAATTTTTTCCACCCGGCGCAATTCGAGCATCGAAGAAGTAATAGCGGCGATATTTCCCGAAATAATAGCCGGCAATTTGATAGCAGCCGATAAAAGCGTCGATCTGGGCGAATGCGGATCGATGCGGGTTAAAATCTTAATGAGCCCGCCGCATATAACCAAACCCAATGCCAGATTTCAATATTTTTTCGCTAACGGCCGGCCCTTTAAAAATAAAAGCGCCGCCCACGCAGTTTATGAAGCCTACCAGCGCTATTGCGCCCCAAAACAATATCCGGTGGTTTTTATGTTTTTAACTTTAGAGCAAAAACATATCGACGTAAATATACACCCGACTAAAACGGAAGTCGCATTCGCCTGCGAATTTAAAATCCACGACGCCATATCAAAAATTATTTCCGAAGGTTTAATAACTTCCAGGGCGGCGCCTCACGATTTTAAAACCTTTACCGGCGGCGAAGAAACCGACGCCGGCCGGAGCGGAGCGCAAAGCGGAAACGCCGCCGGGACGCCGGTTAATATTCAAAACGCAAACTTCTTAATCAACCGTTATTCAAAAACGCAGGGCATAAACTGCCTTACAAATACGATCTTAAAGCCCGGCGTCGAAGCGGATGGCGGGGCGCACGGCGACGGGGCGCAAAACGACGGAATGGAACCCGGAACCGTTTCACGATACGACGAAACGGGGCTTTTCAATTTCGGGGGCGAAGCGGGTGAAACTTGTTTAAATAATAAACCCGCGGGTTCGCGGCCGATAATAAAAAAAATAATCGGCCAGGCTTTCGAAGCGTTTATAATAGCCGAGGACGAAGACGGCCTGCTATTAATCGATCAGCATGTGGCCGCCGAAAAAGTGTTTTATGAAAAAATACTCTCATCCCTTCAAAAAGGCGATTTTAATTCACAGTCGCTATTAATGCCGCACATTTACGATTTAAGCATTTCCGAATTTGAAATGTTAAAGCAGAATTTCGACTTATTTAAAAAATACGGATTCGACGTCGAGTTATTTTCAGAAAAAAGCATCGTAGTGCGTGCAGTACCTGATTTTTTAGAAGGCGTCGAAGAGAAGAATATGATTTTTGAAATAATTTCCGCCGGCATCGAAGCCGGTAAAATAGACGAAAACGCCTTCTGCGATAAAGTAGCGGCGAATATGGCCTGCAAAGCCGCTATCAAGGCCGGAAAAATAATTAATATGGAAACGGCCGAATTAATAATTGCCGATTTGATTAAATGCGCCAACCCCTATTTCTGCCCTCACGGAAGGCCGATTATAGTAAAATTACAGCTTCGGGACCTGTTGTCTAAATTCAAACGAAGCCTTTGATAAACCGCCCAACTACCTGAAATTCCGTCAAATTTGATTTAAATGAATAATATTAAAAACAATAATCAGTATATTAAAATTTTATCCGAACATCCTGAAGCGGTAATGATACACCGCGCCGGAACCGTACTATTCGTCAACGACAGGATCACGGCTCTTCTCGGTTATTCGCCGGGTGAAATGGCCGGAAATAAAATAACGGATTTTTTATCTAAAAACGCCGGCGAAAAACTTATTAAAAACATTAAAAAACAAGACATATTCAGCGACGAAGGCCTCGAAATAGAAACAGTGTGCAAAAACGGCCGGCCGCGATTCGTAAGCGTAAGATCGAGCATAATAGATTTTAATTCTAAAAAATCGATACTTTCTACTATAAACGATATCAGCGAAAAAAAAAATTACGAAGACATATTAAAATATTCCGAAAATAAATTCAAATCGCTCTTCGACGCTTTAAATGAAGCTATTTTCATTATCGAAACCGAAACTGGAATTATTATAGACGCCAATAAAAGGGCTGAATCGATGCTAAAAACCTCAAAAAAAGAAATCGTCGGGCTTCATTATTCAAAACTTCATCCAGACGGCGATTTTGACGACTATGTAAAAAAAATAGAATGTAGCGCCTGCGCCGCGCCAACTTTTTATAAAAAAGTGACGGCCTCCGACGGCTCTTTCGCCGAGGTGGAAATAAGCGCCAGCATAGTGGACCTCGCTCCGGGCATAAAGGTTTTTCAGGGCATTTTCCGCGATATAACCGACAGAAAAAGAAAAGAAGAACAATTGAAAAATTCTTTATATGAAAAAGAAGTGCTTCTTAAAGAAGTGCATCACAGGGTCAAAAACAACCTTCAAATAATATCGAGCCTTTTAAATATGCAGTTGAAAAATATTTGCGACAGAAAATATTCTAATATAATAAAAGACGCCCTCGGAAGAATAAAAACGATAGCGCTTATACATGAAAAACTTTATAAAGCCGATAGCCTCGTAAAAATTAATTTTTCTGAATATATTCGCGAAGTGATCACTTATATATCGCGCTATTATTTTAACGATTCTTGCGATATAAATTTTCATTATGCCATCGAAAATATAACCATAGACTTAGACCGCTCGATTTCACTGAGCCTTATAGTCAATGAAGTAGTCACCAATTCGCTTAAATACGCTTTCAGCGGAATGAAAATAGGCAATATTTTCGTTTCGTTCAATCGAGACGGCGAAGGTTACTATAATTTAATTCTATCCGACGATGGCCGCGGATTTAGCGTCATGCCAGACTTGACTTCGCTTTCATCCTTCGGAATAAGACTGGTGTTCGATTTAATCAAAGAAATTGGCGGCAGCGCCGAAGTTAAAAATAATCCGGGCGCTTCATATGAAATAAAATTTAAATAATTACTTTATAAAGTAAAATTTAACGGCAAAACGGGGTATATATGCCAGACAACATACTGATAGTAGAAGATAAAATTATAGTAGCGCGTGATCTTCAGCAAATGGTCGAAGGATACGGCTACAACGTGATAGCGATCGCCTCCAGCGGCAGAGAAGCTTATTCGATAGCCATAAAGACGAAACCCGACCTTATTTTAATGGATATCATGCTCGGCGACGGCGAAGACGGGATAGACACCGCGCTTAAAATTAAAGACGAAATGGACGTGGCGATAGTTTACGCGAGCGCATATTCAAACAGCGAAACGCTGATGCGAGCGGGCAAAAGCGAACCCTGCGGCTATATATTAAAGCCTTTCAACGAGCGCGAAATAAGCATAACCATTCAAATGGCGCTTTATAAACACAGAGCCGAAAAACGCATACGCGAAAGCGAAAAACACTATAGAACGCTATTTAGAAGCATACACGACGCCATATTCGTATGGGAAATAAACGCCGGCGAGCCCAGGATTTCAAAATTCATCGACGTCAACGACATCGCATGCAACCTTCTTTCATATTCCAAAAACGAACTTTTAAAACTCGATATTTTAGATTTAATGGTTTCGGAAAAATTTAAAAACACCGAAAACTTAATAAACGGCATATTAAGCGAACACCGATTCGTTCGCGAGGCGGTTATTTTAAACCGTTACGGTCAGAAAATACCCGTGGAATTAAGTTGCAGCGTGAATGAATCCAGCGGCGGCACGCAGATAATATCGATAGTACGCGATATACGCGAAATGAAAAAAGCCGAAATAACTATTTTAGAAAGCGAAGCCAGATATAAAAATCTCGTCGAAACCGTGCCCAACGGCCTTATAGAACTCGATAATTCCGCCGCCATCGTTTTCGCCAATCGATCCTTTTGCGCCATGATCGAACGCGACTACGATGAAATAATCATGAAGCCTGCGTGGGATTTCATATTTAAAGACGACCAGGATAGTTTTCAGAAATTTTTTCTATCGATGCTTAAAGGCGATAAAAAAGTCGAACCGCTTATAATTAAATTCCGGAAAAAAGATTCAACTCTGATCGATATTCAGGCCGACTGGAACTATAAACGCGACGAATTAGGCCGCGTTATAGGCTTTATAAGCATAATAACCGATATCACCGAAAAACTTATCACTACCGAAGAACTTAAAAACGCAAAAGCCATGGCTGAAGAAGCTAATAAAGCCAAAAGCGAGTTTCTCGCCAATATGAGCCACGAAATCAGAACGCCGATGAACGGCATAATGGGAATGTCGCATCTGATGTTTAACACCGAGCTTGACGCAATCCAGCGCGAATACCTTGAAATGATAAAATTATCATCCGATAACCTTCTTAACCTTATAAACGATATACTCGATTTTTCAAAGATCGAGGCCAAAAAATTAGAACTCGAAAAAATCGATTTTCTGCTTCGAGACTCGATAGAACATACCGTGAAAGTTCTCATATATAAAGCGATGCAAAAGGGTATCAAAATTTATATCAGTATCAATCCGGCCGTGCCTAACGCACTACTCGGCGATCCGGGCCGGCTCAGACAGATAATCAACAATTTACTTTCTAACGCCATAAAATTTACCCATCACGGCGAAATAAATATAAAAGCCGATCTGGAATCTAAAAAAGACAGAAACGTGACGCTTCATTTTTGCGTTTCAGATACCGGAATAGGCATCCCGCCGCAAAAACACAAAAAAATATTTGAAGCCTTCACCCAGGCAGACTCTTCGATCACTCGAAAGTACGAAGGCACCGGGCTCGGCCTGAGCATAAGCCGCCAGTTGATCGAATTAATGGGCGGGCGCATCTGGGTGGAAAGCGAGATAGACCGTGGAAGCTCTTTTCACTTTATGGTTAATTTTGAAATCAGCCCTAACAACCGCCGCATAGCGCTCGCTGACTTCGAAACGCTCAAATCTAAAAGAGTACTTATAGTTGATGATAATTTCACCAACCGTAAAATACTCGATGAAACCCTTAAAAACTGGCATATGCAAACTGCGGTGGCATCGGGAGCGACTGCCGCCTTCAAACTCATAAACAAATCCATAAAAGACGGAAATATTTTCGATATAATGCTCTTAGACGTTAATATGCCCGAAATGGATGGTTGGGAATTCGCTGAACGCGTCAGAAAGATAAAAGAACTTAAAAGCGCAAAGATAATAATAATGCCCAGCGCCGGGCTACGCGGCGATATAGAACAGAGCGTCAAACTCGGCATATCGGCTTATCTGATCAAACCCGTAGTAGTAAGTGAGCTTGAAGAAGCCATTTTAATGATATTAGACGAAACGCACGGCGGCACGACTAAATTAATCACGCAGCATTCCATTCGTGAAAACAAGCAAAGACTCAATATTCTTTTAGCGGAAGACGAAATAGTCAATCAAAAAATCGCTAGTAAAATTCTGGAAATGCACGGACATTCTGTAACTATCGCTGGTGACGGAATCACGGCCGTCGAAAAATATTTGAACGGCACTTTTGACATGATATTAATGGACATTCAGATGCCTGAAATGGACGGCACCGAAGCCACCGTTAAAATAAGGGAACACGAAAAAGAAACGGGGAAACATATTCCAATAGTGGCCATGACGGCCCTGGCAATGAAAGGCGACCGCGATAAATGCTTTGAATACGGAATGGACGAGTATATTTCAAAACCGATAGAAATGGAAGAGCTCTTTAAAACCGTAAATAAAATTTTCGCGAATTTAAATACCGATAAAAGCCTTATCAACCTTAACCACGAAAAATATTCACGCGCCGCTTTTGACGAAAAAATGTTTTTAGCGAGCCAGAAAAACGATACGGGCTTTGCGGTCGAGCTGGTAAATCTATTTTTAGACAACGTTCCGGCTTACGTAAAAGGTATCAAATCAGCCATAGAGGCTTATGACGTCAGAGCGTTAAAAAAAACGTCCCATATTTTAAAAGGCTCGGTTAAAAACTTTCACGCGGCTAACGCCTCAGAAGCCGTTCAGGCGATCGAACTTTTAGCCGTGAGCGAAAATTTCGGCGGTGCAGTGGAGGCTTTTAACCGGCTTGAAAACGAAATCGAACGGCTGAAAAAAGATATGCGATCATTCGCGCAAAAAAATACGGCTGATTTAACTCATTGACAAATATGATGATTTTTGTTATATTAATCTGGTGCTTAGTATTTCTAAAAATGATCGGAGTGGTTTTATGCAATTAACCAGAGGCGCTGAATACGCTATCAGGGCGGTTCTTGATTTGACCGCCAGTTACACCGGATTAAAAGATGGAAAAGTGCAATTAAAAGACATCGCCGTGCGCATGGATATTCCCTACGATTTTTTGGCTAAAATTTTCCAGATGCTTAATCGTTCAGGAATAATTAAATCTTACAGAGGCACCAAAGGCGGCTATACGCTTGCCAGAGAGCCTAAAGATATCAACATTAAAGATGTTATTTACGCAATCGACGGGCCTATAAAATTAAATAAGTGCCTTAACTCCGAAGGTTGCGTAACTGGAAACGACTGCAAATATCAATCCGAGTGCCCGGTTCACGACGTCTGGCGCGAGGCGCAGCAATCGATGCTCAAAGTTCTGTCTGGAGCCAGTTTTCACTCTTTAAACCAGAAGATGATGAATAAATAAATGAATACGAACACCGCTTTATTATCGCTATGACAGATAAAAAAATAACGCCCTCATTACTTTATAAATACAAGGCCGCCAAGCAAAAAATAACCATGCTTACGGCCTATGATTTTTATTTTGCAAAACTTATCGACGAATGCGGCTGCGATCTAATACTCGTCGGCGACTCGCTCGGCACGGTAATAATGGGATATGAAAACACGGTCGCCGTAAGTTTGGACGAAATCATACACCATTCGCGCGCCGTCAAAAAAGGCGTTTCGCGCGCCATGGTAATAGGCGATATGCCGTTTTTATCCTACCAGACCTCAAAAGAAGACGCGATACGAAACGCGGGAAGACTTTTGAAAGAAAGCGGCGTCAACGCCGTCAAACTCGAAGGCGGCCGCGAAATTGCCGACACCATTAAATTTTTATGCTCGCACGGCGTAGCCGTGATGGGGCATGTTGGCCTGATGCCGCAGCGCGTAAATCAAATGAGCGGCTATAAAACACAGGGTAAAACCGAGGCTTCGCGCAAACGCGTCATGGACGACGCTTTAGCCATAGCCGATTCCGGGGTTTTCGCCCTCGTTTTAGAAGGCGTAGAGGCCGGACTCGCGGCTGAAATATCCGAACGCATCGACATACCGACCATAGGCATAGGCGCGGGCGCGGGCTGCGACGGCCAGGTGCTTGTAATATACGATTTATTGAATATGGCGCACGCGCCGCTTCCTAAATTCGTTAAAATATTTGCCGATGCCGATGCGCTCATTAAAAAAGGCGTTACCGATTACCTCGACGAAGTAAGAAACGGAGCTTTTCCCTCTGTCTGATAAATATCGCATCACAAAAACTTATTAATTTTAATTCAATACAAGGAAATCACGAAAATGGAACCCGTTAAAGTTATTAATACGATAGCCGAAGCTAAAAATATTATAAAGCGCCTGAAAGCCGGAGGCCGGACCATAGGATTCGTGCCTACCATGGGCTATTTTCACGAAGGCCATCTCGATGTTATGAGGCGGTCGCTCAAAGAATGCGACGAAACTTTCATAAGCATATTCGTTAATCCGATGCAGTTCGGACCCCGCGAGGACCTCGCAGCCTACCCGCGCGACCTTCAACGCGATATCGCGCTATCCTCGGGCGCAGGTGTTAAATATATATTCCAGCCGGACGCAAAAGAAATGTATCCCGAAGGTTTTCAAACCGTAATAAAAGCGGGGCAGCTCGCGGCCGGTTTTTGCGGCGCCTCGCGTCCCGGCCATTTCGACGGAGTATGCACGGTCGTTGCCAAACTTTTCAATATAATAACGCCGGATTTCGCTTATTTCGGCATGAAAGATTATCAGCAGCTCGTAATTATCGAAAAAATGGCAGCCGACCTCGACATGGACGTCAATATAGTAAAGTGTCCTACCGTGCGCGAAAAAGACGGATTAGCCATGAGCTCGCGTAATTCATATTTAAGCCCGGCCGGACGCAAGGCAGCCCCGGCGCTTGCTCGCGGCATTCAAAAAGCGGGCGGCAGGGTTATCGAATTAATTTCAAATCCGCAAAACCCGGCCAACGAAATTTTAAATGCAATAACGACTGAATTTAAAACGGATTTAATAAAAAGCGGATTCGATTCATTAGATTATTTTAAAATAGCCGACGCCGAAACTCTCGATGAATTTAAAAATCCGGCCGCGTTAAGACTGGCTGGCAAAATTTTTGTGGCCGCGGCCGCGTACATAGGTAAAACAAGACTGATAGACAATATAGTCTTTAATAATCCTCTAAAATAACAATTACAATTACAATAATAATAATAATAATAATAACGGCGGCGGCTGAAATTTACGGACAGGGGAAATACATATATGAACACCGACAGCGCCCCTTGCGGCGTAACCAAAAATTTTAATAAGCTCAACGAGCTTTATATCGAGGCGCTTAAAATCAACAGAGCGCTCCTTGGCGGCGGCTATCGCCTCGCCGCGCCGCTGATTAAAAGCGCATCGCCTGAAACCGTCGTTTTTTTCGACGGGCTCAACGTTTCCTTCGTTGAATTAATCGACCGCATAAGGCAGCTCAAGCTCGAAATATTAGACAACATCCCCCATGCTTCCACCGTTTTAAACGAAAGCAACGATAATTACGATAAAGTTTCTGAAGCCATTTACGAATATATATTTTCAGGCTTCGCTATCTGTATGCTTGAAAAAATAATCCGCGAAAAAATAACGGCGGGAGGAAATAAGGTTTTGATAAACGCCGACGCCGTCTGGGAAATATTTACCGCGAAACTTTCGAGTTTCAGGCTCCCCCAGTTAAATACTTTTTTCAGCGATCCGGTAAACGCCGATATCGCCGCCATGTTTAATTTGATGTCCGATTCCACTTACGACGCGCTAAAAAAAAATATAGCCGGTCTTGAATGTTTGAAACACAATATAGGCGTATTCGTGCGCGAAATCATCGAAAAATCCATAATCGAAGGAATGCTTTTATTTATATCCTATGAAGAAGCTAAACGTACTGCAAATCATTAACCGTCCGACCATTACCGGCGGAATGGAATTATACGCCTTCAACCTGTCGCGCGAACTCAGAAGAGCGGGCCATTGCGTCACGCTCGCCCTGAGACCGAAAACCGAATTTTATGAAGCCGCGCGAAAAGAAAATTTCGAAATTATTCCAATCACGAGAGGTGGAGCGCTTCAACCCTATAACATCTATTCAATCGCGCGCTTTCTTTTAAAAAATAAATGCGACATACTCCACGCTCACACCGGCAACGATTATTGGCCGCCGCTTTTAGCTAAATGGCTCACTTTTTCAACTAAAACGCGCATTTTCGTTACGCGTCATATTTTATCCGCGCCGCGCGGGTTTTCGTCGAAATTTTACTTCCAGCACGCCAATACGATATGCGTTTCACGCGCGGTTTATCAAACCATGCTTAATTTCAGCGCGAAAGATTCAAAATTAAATCTTATATATCCCGGCATCGATTTAAAAAAATTCACCGAAAAAGGCGTCAAAGCCGCCTACCGCGATAAATTCAATATTAATAAAAACGAATATGTAATCGCCGCCATGCACAAATGGTTCGATAAATCTTTTATAATAATGCAAAAAATCCTCGACGATTTTAAAGATATCAAAATAATCATAGCCGGCGAGCTTAAAAAACACGAAATCGCGATGATCGAAAACTCTGCCCACCGCGGCAGAATTTATATCTGCGGCGTCATTAAAAATATGGCCGAATTTTACCGCTCAGCCGATTTGTTTTTATTTCCCAGTTTCGACGAGGCGTTCGGCCTTGTAGTAACCGAAGCCATGGCGGCTGGTCTTCCAGTTATAACCGCGGCGACCGGAGGCGCGTCCGAAATTTTTGAAAATGACTCCTGCGGCTATAAAATAGATATAGAAGATATCGGCGGCTATCTATCGGCCGTCGCTAAAATAAAAAACGAACCGGCGCTCGCCGAACGGCTCGGTAAAACCGCGGCCGAATCGGCCTTAAATTACAGCATAGCCCGTATGGCAGCCGAAATCGAAAAATTATATTACGATAGTCTGATGGTTTAGCGGCCTAAAGATTTTTAATAATCCGATATAACTATGTACATGAATTGACAATCAATTAAAAAACGAGGTGAGTGTTTATATGACGGGCATAAAAACTTTTTATTATTTATTAATAGCCGTGTCGGTTTTTTTTATTTTATTCGCCTTATTGTTTTTAATAGCCGCTATAAATAATCCGGCGCGGATGAATATCGCATTTGCTTCAGGCTTTACAGGCGCGGCGCTTATGTATTTTTCACTCGCCGCTATAGCGCATATCAATTATAACTCACCGCCTAATTTAGAACCGCTTATCTTGAAAATAGCCAGAAGAAATAACGGATATTTCAGCGCCGAAGAAATTATGGCGCGGTTGAATATAACCGAAAAAACATTCAACGCGGTTATCGATTCGATGATATCGCGCGGGGCGGCCTTCGAAGAATCACGCGACGGGTCTTTAGTTTATAAATCCGCGGTCGTCAGCCTTGAAGCTAAAAGAAAATGCGAGTTTTGCGGCAACGAATTCAACGTGCGCGACGCGCTTAATAAATGCCCCGGCTGCGGCGGCAGCATTAAAACTGGCTAAATATTAGTCTTATTTTTAAATTATCATCGTTAAATTATAATCCCGTTAAATTTGACATCCCGTTAAATTATAATTTGACAATAGCACGGTAATAAATTATAATATATTAACGCTTTGATCATTACATTCTTAAAAAATCGTTATTTTATTAATCTGGCTGATGTAACATCAAATAAATTAAAAATTTCGGAGGTTTACTATGAAAAAAATCTTATTATGCGCCCTTGCAATCGCAATGATAACGGCTCTGACAATTCCATCTTCCGCCCTCGCGCAGCAGGGTAAAAAAGCCTGGACACTTATGCTTTATTTCGTTCCCGACTCCAAAATCGAAAACAGCCTTATTAAAAATATTAACGACATAGCAAAGATCGGCTCAGGCCCCGATCTGAACATAGTTTTAATGTTCGATTACGCGAGCTCGAAGCCTACTTCATATTCCCTGGTCGAACGCGGCGGCGTTAAAATATTAAAAGAACTCGGCGAAACTAATATGGGCTCACCGCAGGTATTTTACGACTTCATAAAATTCAGCATGGCTAATTATCCCGCCGAACATTACGCTTTAATAATCAACAGCCACGGCTCCGGCTGGGAATCCTACTACGGCGCCGGATCGTCATCTAGCGGCGCGCAGCTCGATTCGCAGATACCTATAAATTCCGCATACCAGCGGCCTCTCGATTTCAGCGGCTCGGATATATCCGGCTTCGAACGCGCCATCGCCTACGACGACGATCCTTCCGACTGCCTTACCTTAAAGGAACTCAAAAAAGCCATGGGAATGGCTTCGAAAGCATTCAACGACTCCAAAAAAATCGACCTTTTCATCGCCGACGCCTGCCTGTTTTCCATGATAGAAGCGGCTTACGAGCTGCGCGACGTTTCCTCGATAATTATGGGCTCCATAAGCACCATACCCGGCAGCGGCCTGGATTACCGCTCGATCGCATCTGAAATTACTAAAAATCCCAAAACCGGCGCGGCCGACCTTTCTAAAACTATAGCTAAAACCTTCACCGCCTCGAGCTATGGCGACAACATCCTCGCCGGCATCGATACCGGCGCCATCGAACCTCTCGCCGCCGCATTTTCCGACCTTGCGGCTAAATTATTAAAAGTTAGCGGCAAAAGATCGTTCACCGGCATTTCAAAGATCGGCGACGTCGATAAATACTGCGATATTTTAAATATCGCAGACAGCATATTAAATAAAAAGGTATCGTTTGCAAACGACGCAGCTTACCCGGAAATAGCCGCCCAGGCTAAAATAGTTAAAGATAAATTAAGCGCCGCGCTTTCGGCTCTTTCGGCTTCCGGCAGTTTCAGAAGCGGTTTCGGCGGCATATCCGTTTACTGGCCCGATAAAACCAGATATCCCAAATATAAACCGCTTTACAAAGTCCTCGATTTTTCGACTAAATTTCAGTGGGATGAATTTTTAGACAGCCAGCTTTTAGGCATCGCTCCTCAGTCCTCCTCCGCCGTCCGCTCAGGTGTAAGCAATCTCGTGACGGAACTTGACGGCGCTTTTTTGACGCTCAGGCAGAACGCTCAGCTCAACGAAAAAACGAACGCCGCTAATGAATCGGCTAAAATAGAACATCTTAAAAAAATAATAGTTGATAACACGGTTAAAGCGCATAAGACCGGTGACTATAAAACCGTACACGAAACGCTTCGCGATATCCGCAACTCGAAATCAATCGATACCGCTACAAAAAATAAAATGATTAACGACTTAAAACAGGGAGTCGGACCGATCAATAAATAAAATCTTGACATGCAAAAATCTTTATTGTATAATCTGATAAATTTAATCAGGAGGTTATCACATGGAACAAAACCAGTTATCGAACAGTTTTTTTAAACTGGCGTCCTTTACTCTTTTAATCCTATCAATCTCAATATTTTTCGGTTCTATTTTCTTCACAGCCTATTATTTTGGCGGAATGACGAGCATGCAGTCTATTATGACATCGGCTGACCTTGTCACCAAGGCGTTTCTCACTTCGATATTCGTTTTACTCTTCGCCGTTATAATGAACCTGAACTATATAATAAAGCTGTTAGAAGCTAAAGACAAAAAAGAATAATTTACCCGAAATTATAACTGCATACTTCACATCATCATAAATATTTATACGATAAAGTGAAAGTGAAACTGTATGTTATAACCCTAATGTTAAAATAACCGATAAGTTTTACTCGATATTTTTAAATCATATATTTTAATTGACTCTAAGTAGTTAAAATATGTGATTTTTTTTATAAAAGATAAGAAAAGGACCAACACTAACACTAACACTAATACTGATTTTGTTTTGTTTTTGTTTTTGTTTTGAAATAAATAGTAGAATGAAGCGGCCGCTGCCTTCCCGGAAGCACGAACGGGCTGAAACCTCCTGAAGGCCTGTTCATCAGGCAGCCGTTAACTACTACTGAAGAAGAACCACCGCCGTCAAGGTTAAGCGCCTTGACGGCTTTCATTTTTATAAGCAGCTCAGCCAGGCCTACCTGGCTCATTCCTTCTATAAATTCCTGCCTGCCTTCGACGACCACGCAGATAATTTTTTTATCGGCGGTAAGTGCAACGGCTGTTCTTGGGTTTTTCGATTCATTAGCCGCCCTGCTGGCTTTAAGAGAAGCCGGTATGGCGCCGTTATAAACAAGCATGGGCTTAGTCTGCATATAATCTTTAACGCCGGATTTGTTTTTATTTTTTATTTTTTTATTTTTAAATTCGGATGCTTTTAAAATATCCACAACGCCGGCTTCACTAACGCAAAAATAAGGATAAGCGTCATGGCTGATATAATCAGGATAAATTTCATGATTTTTACAGACTTTACCCACTGAATATATTTTATTTTTGATAATAGCGAAATAACCGCCGTTAATGGCAAGAACCGCTCCCGAAGCAGAGGATGCCGACTCTGATAAAATTTTAAGATTGCCGTCAAAATCGACGCCTGCTTCAAACTCCGATGCATCGTTAATGACGGCTATATGCAGCTTATTTTTTTGGCGGGCGCTTTCGGCGCTAAAAAATTCTATCGCGCCGGCTGCGCCGCTGCTTGCAATAACAACCTCATAGCTTATCTTGTAACCGCAATCCATCAGGATGGTTTTATAAAAATTTTCTTTAACGCCGTCAGACTTGCCGCCGCTCACCGCCGCAACGGCCGTCATATAAAACACGACTAACCACGACAGCAGAATGCCGTTTTTTTTAATAAAATTTTTCATTGCCTATAATATCGGCAATAATCAAAGTTGCCTGAGGCAATCAAACACTCTATCCATAACTTTATTTTCAACGATGAGACATACTCTGATATGATTTTCACCCGAGGCGCCGAACGCACTCCCTGGCACGGTGGCTATACAAAAGCGATCGAGCAGTATATTAGAGGCTTCGAGTGAATTTTTCGCGAATTTAGATGTGTTTAACATGCCGTAAAAAGTTCCCTGCGGCTTAATCCATGAAAAACCAGGCACGCCTTTAATTACGGAATCAAAATAATCGCGGCGCAGCTCGTAAACCTTATTTAGTTCGGAAAGAAAATCCTGAGGGCCTCTAAGCGCCTCGAGCGCCATATACTGGCTTACCGAGGCCGCACTCGAAGCGCTGTGCTGCTGAAGTTTAATCATATTAGACACGATATTTTTCGGCGCCGCTATATAAGCTATGCGAAGCCCGGTCATAACATATGATTTGGAAAAACCGTTGATCAATATGGTTCGTTCGTGCATACCTTCGATTTCGGCCATCGAAGTGAATTTACGGCCGTCGAATAATATTTTTTCGTAAATTTCGTCTGAAATTACAAAAATATTATTTTCAACGGCGAGTTTCGCTATAGCTTCTAAATCTTTTTTTTCAATAGCCATGCCGGTCGGATTGCATGGGTTATTAATTATAATAGCACGGGTTTTCGGCGTTATGCGTTTTTTAATCTCGTTAACGTCTATTTTAAAATTTTCTTCAGCTTTAGTAGGGACAGGTACGGCGACGCCTTCACATAAATTGACCATATCTTCGTATGAAAGCCAGCTCGGATCGATAAGTAAAACTTCGTCGCCTTTATTTATAAAAGCCAGCAGAGCGTATAATATAGCCTGTTTGCCGCCCGGCGTTACGAAAATTTCACTATTCGCATCGTATGAAACATTGTTTTCGACTTTTAATTTATTCGAAATAGCTTCGCGCAGCTCGATAATGCCGCGGCTGTTAGTATAACGGGTATAGCCTTTTTTTAAAGCCTCTATACCGGCGTTAACTATATTTGCAGGCGTTTTAAGATCGGGCTCGCCCCACGAAAGATCGACGACTTCCTTGCCCTGTTTTTTAAGCACCGCCGCTTTTTCCGCAACCGCTATCGATGATGAATTTTTTAAAACTAAAAGCCTGTCCGCATACCTGATATCCGACATCTAAACCCCTCCGATTAATTCAAATATATTATTTTAGATTAACAAAAAATACAGCTAATGTCAATACTTATTCTTCTCCTTATTCTTTTCTTATTACTTTTCTTTATCCCTTTATTTTCCTCTACTTTTTTAGCTCTATATTTTTATTGCGGATTAAAACTTTTTTAAAACTTATTTTTTTAAAAAGGGAGGGAGAAAAGGTTAGCAACCCTTTCTCCCTCCCTCAATCCGCAAACTGCCTGACGCTTTTTCGAAGGCTATCGACAGCTTTTTCTGTACGGGCTTTAACCTGATGAAGTTCTTTGCGAAGTGTTGGCAGGCCACCTTTTAGTTTTTTCTATTCTGTTTGCTGTTTGTTTATCTGCTTTTTTATTTGTTTTCTTGCCAGCTTGCTTGTTTGCATGTGTGCGCGCTTACGCGCACACATGCGTAGCAATAACGGTTTTACCGCAACTTAAATAAACGGCTCGCGGGAAAAACTAATGTAAATCGAGTCTAATAATTGCACTGCTAAAAATTAACTGAATGGCATACGGCAATAGTTTTCATAAATTGACTTTGATCGACTTAATTTAAAATAAATAAGTTTAATAATGCTTTTGTATAGTAAAAATTGTTATACATTAGAGCATTACCGTGAGCGTTATTATTAAGTTCCTGCGGTGCGCAAATGTAACGCCTCTG
>DIVV01000058.1 GCA_002423385.1 bacterium UBP16_UBA6123 | reverse complement strand
CTACTCTACTCTACTCTACTCTACTTTACTCCATTCTATTCTACTCTACTCTACTCTACTTTACTTTACTTTACTTTACTTTACTCTATTCTATTCTATTCTATTCTATTCTACTGTACTGTACTGTACTGTACTGTACTGTACTGTACTGTACTCTATTCCATTCCGTTCTGTTCTACTGTACTCTACTTCTATTCTCTTATATTCCATTCCCTTTATTTATTTATTTATTTATTTTTGTTTTTATTTCTATCTTTATCTATGAGTCCATTCCAAATAGTCGATTTTTTGAATTCAGGTAACGATTTTTCAAAAGTTTTCAGGCATATTTTTGCCATTTTTTGACTTTCTGGAGCGGACTCATCTATCTTTATTCTTTTCCGACATAAACTTTTTCCATGCCATTTGTCAGTTTTGCCTTCGCGCACGCGTTGCGCGCGCGAAGGCGTACTATTTACGCGCCACCGGAACTTAATATTGCGGCTCACGGTAATGCACTAAAAAATAACAACTTTATTATATAAAAGCATTATTTAACTTGATTAAGCTGATTTACAAAGAGTTTTGTCACATGCCATTTAGTTGATTTTTAGTAGTGTGATTATTAGAATCGATTTGCGGCAGTTTTTACCGCGAGCCGTTCATTTTAATCGCGGTAAAACCGTTATTGCTACGCATGTGCGTACGAAGTACGCACATGCAAACAAGCAAGCTGGCAGGAAAATACGTAAAAGGCAAGAAACAATGAACAATGAACAATGAATAAGCAAAAAGCAAAAAGCAACAAGAAACAAAAACAAGAAACAAAAACAAGAAACAAAAACAAGAAACAAAAACAAGAAACAAAAACAAGAAACAAAAACAAGAAACAAAAACAAGAAACAAAAACAAGAAACAAAAACAAAAAGAAAAAGAAATTAAAGCCCTGACAGAAAAGGCTGTCGACAAACTAACGCTAAAGCGTCAGGCGATTTGCGGATTGAGGGAGGGTCATAGGGAGGGATAAAGGGTTGCTAACCCTTTCTTCCTCCCTTCAAAAAAATTATTACATAGTGGAGGCATTGCGCTGGATATATTGTTTTAATTCGTAGTAGTCTTCATACTTTATATCCGAATACATTTCGAAGAAGACGGTTTTATTCTGAAGTAATGGCTCATGGAGCGTTTCGGGGTGCGCTTCGAATATTTTAGCGCCGTCGGGCGTTCGCGGTATGGGCGAAAATAAAGCAAGATGAGGCGTGGCGCCGCATTCCATAACGAAATTGACGGCGTTTTTAATTTCGTCGATGCGGCTTTGCGGATGGCCGAATAAAATATATACTCCGATTTCTTTTTTATTAAAACCGGCGTTTAAAAGGTTATTGATAGCGCTTTTAAGCGCGCCGCCGCTTACTTTGCCGCCGCTTTCTTTCTGAAGTTTGTCGTCGTAAAATTCGTAGCCGAGTCTTATCGTTGAAAAGCCGGCGGTTTTCATTATATTGGCGCATTTATCATCGATCATCGAAGCGTGAACGGCGTTGGGCAGATGAAGATTGAAACCGCTTCCGGCGGCGCCGCTGCCTTTGATCCATAAATCGGCCCATATATAAAAATGCTCTTCTTTTTTATACAGCAGCGCGTCGTCGTAAAATGCCGCATTAGAAACTTTCAGAGTGTTTTTATAGTAAGTGAGTTCGTTTATTATGGCCGCCGCCGGCTTTATTTTATATTCGGAATATAGAATTTTCGATGCGCAGTAAGAGCAACTGAAAGGACAGCCGGTAGAAGCTGTCATGGCTGCCGAGTTGTTGAGTTCGGGCAGCAGATGATAAGCCGGAATTAAATCGAAGCCTCCGGGATAAATTTCGCCTTCGTTGTCTCTGTCGCCGCTGTTTGTATCGGCCGGCGCTATATTCAGCAATCGTAATATATTTTGGCATATATCACGGATTTCGTATCCGGTTTCGATATAATCGAATAAAGTCGAAGCCGCGGCGTGTTCCGGCATCAGCCGTGCGTAGATTCCGCCGAGGCAGATTTTGGCCTCGGGCAGTATTTCGCGCGCCGCCCGCGCAGCTTCGTAAGCGCCGCCGTACCAGTAGGTCATCATCGCGCTTATAAGCACTGCCGTTTTATTAAGAGGCGCGAAGCCTTCCGCTTTGATTTTTTCGAGCCGCGCTTTTAAATCGTCTAACGGGATTCCATAACGATGATAATTGCGCTTGACGTTTTTATAACATTCCGGTTTCGGCGCGGGAATGCCCGTTAATTTGCCCGCGCCGCGCTCGTATTCGCTTTTTTTCGCGAGCCGCTCCGGCATGCAGTCGATAAAAGAAAGCCGGCAGCGCCGGTCGCGCTCGAAAGCCGCCGCTATGTTTAAAAGTCCGAGCGGCTTTTCCCAGAGGTTATAGCAGGTGAAATCGTACACCGGCGGGTTTATCAATATAATATTGTACATAAGTAAAAAGCCGTTTTATTTTACTGCCCGTTTATTCTTAAAATCACGGTTCCTATGCCGCCGCCGCTTTTATCGCTCATATTGAATTTATAGTCGGCCGCGCTCTGCGTCTGGCATTTGAGGGCGCTTATGGTGTATTCGCTCAATGAAGGGCTCTTATAAGTGCCTGGAATATAAATCGAGCCGTTTAATTTGAGGCCGCTTAATACGGTGCCGTCTTTTTGCGCCGCGCGGATATTAATGCTCTTGAAATTGAATTTTGCTTCTGTGGTTACGCCGCTGTTCGATAAATAAAGCGCCGCCGCGAATTCTTCGAAGAAATCGTCGAAAGAAGCCGCCGCGCCTATTCTTTTAATTTCATCCTCGACGTTCGCGCGGCCTGTTTTTGCACTTTTAACTAAATTCATCGGGTTCACTCCTCTATCGGCGAGATAGCGGACGAAAAGATAAGCGTTGCCGTAGTAACCGAGTCCGAATTGAAACTTGGTCAGCGAATATGATTCGGGATAGCGTAGAAACGGTTCGATAACGAAAGACAGCGTGCCGTATTGATAGCCGTAGCCGGCAGTGTCCTGCGCCAGTTGTGAAAGACCTTCATTAAGCCATGCTTCTTCGAGTATATCGGGATTTTTTGATGAATGCTGGTTCCAGTTGATCATGTGCTGAAATTCATGGGCGATTACTCCGAGCGTATTGGTTTGATAGGTTTCGCCTTTAAAAGAGGTTTTAGGCACGGCCATATAAAATATCTCTTTTTCGTTGGAATAATATTTATAGCCGGATGAATTTTTATTATATTCGCTGCTGGAGTCTAATTTAGCTTGAGTGAGCTGATTGGTGGAGTCGAAATAGCCGGCCGCCGTTTGTTTATTTACGTTATAGGTGAAAAGGATATATATTCGCGAATCGTTATCTATACCGGGATTCGGTTCCGTTCCGAAAGCGCCGGTTATAAGCGGGTAAATTTCGTTATCGAATGAATTTTTAAAACGCGTTATTTCGCTTTCCGTAATCGCGAGATATGGATAAGGAATCGACGTGTCTTCGTAAATGTAGCAGTGATTGCCTATCGCGCGCAGTTTTGCCGAAACGCGCGTCCAGTCGCTCTCGCGCGGCGGCCACGCCAGCGAGTTGAGCGAGTAAAAATCTTTTAAATCGTTAAGCGCGGCCTGTTTTTCAGCCCCCGCCGCCGGCGAGCGCGGCGCGCCGTGATCGCCGGTTTTAAGCCGCGCCGTCAGGCGCTCATTTTCGCGCCGCGCGAAATCCATTTTAAGAGCCGCTATAGATTCCAGACTTAAATTTTCGCCGGCGGCCGCGGCCATAGGGGCCGGCGATGAAGCTGTCGTCATATCCGCGGCGCCGCTTTTTAAAGGCGTGGCGGCGACGAGATTATAAGTGGCCAGTTCGAAAGAATTGTATGAAGAGCTTTTATTATAGCTTATAGCGGTTAAATGCTCGGTGGTTTTGAGGTTTTTGACTATGGTGGACAGCCCGCTGCCAGGTTTGAGGACCGTTTTTGAAAAACTGGCGCCCGAAAGTTCGGCTATTGAATCGGCGGCCGTCAGAGTGAATTTCTGCGTCTGGAAGTATCCGGAAGCAATCGATGAAACTTTTATGACCGCGTTATATTCGCCATAGGCCGTCGGCGTGAAAGAAACGAGCCCGCCCGCCGTAATACTCATTCCTGCGGGGCCATCAAGCGTTTCGAATTTATAGCTGCCCGCCGGAAAAAGAATTATCTGGTAAGTGAACTGCTGGTTTAATTGAAGAAGAACGGCTGAAGGAGAAGATATTATCTTAAATTGTTCGGCGTTTTTATTAATGATTTTTACGCGCCCGGCGCGGCTGGTTATAAAGCCTTTCTGATCGTTCACATTCACGTTTATATTACGATATGCGTAAGTCTGGCCGGTCGCCCAGCTTATAACGGGCGCGTTCCACACGGCGAGTGAAGTAGTGGCCGGGCCCATAACCGTATATTCGTTTTGCGAGATGAAGGTTCCGCCCTCGGCGTTCCAGTTGAAAACGAGCGTGCCGCCGTTGGGATTATTAGAGCTAACCGATATTTCAAGCGTGCCGCCCTCGGTTACTTCCACTTCGGCCGCCTGCTGCGCGTTGAAATATAAACCGCCGACTTCAGGCCTTACAAGCGCGCCGTCGGATGCCTGCATGTTGATTGCGGCCGTCTGGGCGCCGCCGGTAACGGATACGATATCGGTGCTTTCGAAAAAACCCGACTTGGAGGCCTTTACTTCGTGCGCTCCGCGCGTTATTTCGTTAAAAACTATAGCGCCGTCCGCGCCGGTGTAGCCGTTTCGCGAACCGTCGAGGGTTATTAGCGCTCCGGCGACGGCCGTTCCGTTGGCGGTTTTGAAGCTAAGAGTTATATCGCCGGTTTTAATAAGTTCGACCGGTGCGGAGCCTATATTGTATTCGTATTTATTCGCTTCGACTTTAACGCCGAATTCATTTTTTAAAACAGTTGCGCCGTCGGTAATTTTTGCGGTTATAATATAATCGGCCGGCTTGAGCTCATTGAAGGAGAATTTTCCGTTAACCGTGAAAACTGTTGACAATACGGTGTTATAATCGTCTTTTTTGCGGAGTTCGACCGCGGCGTTATTAACCAGATCTCCCGCCGCCGCGCGCATCGGAGCAGCGCCGGCCGCTGTTTCACCGTAGGAAATATATCCGCTGATGCTCGCCCCCGGATTAACCGGCGGAGCGGGCGGATCAGGCGTCGGCGGATTGTAGATTATGCTGCCGACTCCACCGCCGCAGGCGCTTAAAGAAAAGCAAACCGCGATTATAAGTAAGATCGTCATTAATTTTTTGAATATTTTCATTATTTCTCCTTGTATTGAATTAATATTTTTCATAATACTATTTTATCGGATTTACAAACGGCTGAAAAATTTTCGTTTTCGCCGTTAATTTTTTCATGGCATATTCTTTTACGATTCATAAATTCGGCCGCGTCGAGTATATAATATTTATAACCCTGTTCGGTAAGGTAAAGCTGGCGGTGCATCGAAAAATCCGATTCGACCGAATCGGCGGTTACCACCGTGTAAAAATGCGCCTCACGGCCGTCTTTTTTAGGCCGCAGCACGCGTCCGAGCCGCTGCGCTTCTTCCTGCCGCGAGCCGTAGGCGCCCGAAACCTGAACGGCGCACGAAGCGTCAGGCAGGTCTATGGCGAAATTAGCCACTTTAGAAACTACAAGCGCCGGAATCGAGCCTTTTTTAAAATCGGCGTAAAGCGCTTGCCTTTCGCTCGACGGAGTCGAGCCTGTAATTATAGGCGCCCCGAGCATTTTAGCTATAATATCGAGCTGGTCGAGATACTGGCCTATTATTAACACAGGTTCTTTCGGGTGGGTTTCGATTATCTTTAAAATAATATTCGCTTTTTCGTGGTTAACGGCGCAAATTCTATGCTTATGGGCCTTTTTAGCGACGGCGTAATCGTATTTAAGTGCGTCGTTCATTTTCACGCGCACCTCGTAGCAGTTGGCCTTAGCGATATGTCCTTTTTTTTCGAGATTTTTCCAGGGCAGTTCATATATTTTAGGGCCGATAAGCGAAAAAACGTCGCATTCGAGCCGGTCTTCGCGCACTAAAGTCGCCGTGAGCCCGAGCCGCCGTTTGGCCTGTATCTGCGCCGTCACGCGAAAAATCGGCGCCGGCAGCAGATGCACTTCGTCGTATATTATAAGCCCCCATTCCTTATCGGTAAGAACGCAAAAATGCGGGTAGTGATCGTCATTGCCTCTGTGCCACATTAAAATTTGATATGTGGTGACGGTAACCGGTCTGATCTGCTTTTTTTCGCCGCTGTATTCGCCTATATCTTCTTCTTTTAAATCGGTTTTATCTTTGAGTTCGCTTATCCATTGCCGCACCGCGACTGTATTTGTGGTGATAATAAGCGTTTTGACGCCCGTTTTTGCCATCGCGCCCATTCCGACGCATGTTTTGCCGGCGCCGCAGGCTAATACGACGACGCCCGAACCGCCTTCCGCGCCGCCCGAACGATAAAACGCTTCGCAGGCGGCGTTCTGGTAGTCGCGCAGAGCGAACGGAGCGTTTGATGAAGCGGAGTTTGTCCTTAAATTAATTTCGAAAGGCGCGCCTTCGACGTAGCCGGCGATATCGCGAAGCGGATAGTTGATTTTAATGAGCGCGCGTTTAAGTTCGCCTCTCATTTCAGCTTTGATCAATACGTTGAATTCGTCGATTTTTTTGTGAATAAATTTAGAAAAATCGGAGTTACCGCATAGTTCCATAATTATAAACCGGTCTTTTGAATTGAGTTTCAAAAAACCATCCGTTCCGCCGCTTTCGAGCGTAAGCAGACCGTAACGTCCGCAGTAATAATTGATTTCGTGAACTACGTTTTCAGATACGCTGAAGCGCGAATAATGTCTGAGCGCGGCTATTATTTCTTCCGCGTTCATTCCGAGCGCCGCCGCGTTCCAGAGTGAAACCGGCGTTATGCGGTATGTGTGCATATATTCGGGAGATTTGATAAGCTCGGCGAACGCGGAAATTTTAACTCTGCATTCTTCGAAACGCGGATGGGCCGCATCGATTAAAATGCTCAGGTCGCTCTGGACAATTATAGGGCCGCTGCCGCAAGTTTCAAGCATAATTCGTTCACATTTTATTAAAAGTATAAAATAATATTAAATGTATTTGTAAAATATTTATTTACAAAATCCGCTTTAATAAAATTGACAAACCATTACGGTTTGGTTATGAAATTGCTTATAACGACCGTCGGTTGTTCGGTTTTAAATAAGTAAACGCGAGTGCGTTCGACCGACACTCTGATATCTTTGATTCTGATCCAGATATGCGTATCGGAACAGGGCGTCTGGTTAGCGGATATATTTAATTGATATTCTTTATTTTTGTTGTAGATAATATTTGCGAGTTTTTTATTCATGCGGCAGTAAATGTACCATATAACGAACATAATGCGGCTGTCCAGAGTAGCGGGCGGCCGCGCCGGGTCGAAGAAAAACCCGTTAAAAATCGATATTTGATATTTAAGCGGCAGATATAAAAGTTTAAGCGGATCTTCGATTATAGAGTTCATATAAGCCGACAGGTTCGGGTTTAATAAAACGGTTCCGTTGACTGTAGGTATTTTATTAATTTCGTCCGGAAATTTTATTAATTTCATTTCTTCGTTAAATAGTTGCAGCGTTATGCGATTGGTTTCGATTTTCGGCATTTTATCGATAGCCACGCGGTTTAAGATAGCGCCGATTAAAAACCAGAATTGCTCTTTTTCGATGGGCAGATTAATTGGAAGCTGATCATGTATTTCTGCAAGGAAAGGCATGGCTAAATATTCATAAATGCTTATGAAGCTGGCTTTTTCGAAACTCGGTTTTTCTAAAGCGGCCTGGCCCTCTTTAACCGTGGCGCCTTCTAAAAAGTTAACGTTTTTAATTCGGTAAACCAGATGGTCGGGAGTACATTTTAAAGTGAACGGTATCGCTTTGAAGCAAAATTCATAAAAATACCCATGATAATCATCGATATAAGTCGCGAATACTTCCTGGAATTCGCCGTTCGCGTTTAATAACATATTAACTTTTTTTAATGATTTAAGCTGTTTATGACCGTCGGGGGTTATAATGGTCATATCCTCGTGTACCGGCATTTAAACACCTACCCTTTAGTGAACCTTATTTGCAAGCGTAACGCATATGCGATTATAACCTGACGGTAAAGTATGCGTCCGCTTCTATAATGGCGCCGGTTTTTACCCGGCTGAGTTTTTCGACCGTAATTCTGTCGTAGCCCGTAAAAAAAGAAAATTTAAGCCCTTTACAAACCGTTTCTATCGAGATAAACCTCTCCCGCGAGTAAGCGTTGATAAGCTCTTTATAACCGGTCAACCCGGCTGTTATATGAGCGAAAGGCGTCATTTCCGTCGAAGTTTCTTCGCGGTTGACCGATTTAAGCGGCACTATCGAATTTTCGCTAACGCCAGGTTTGTGGTCGTAGGCCTGGCAATATTCTTTCGAGCTTTCGTATATTTTTAAAGAATCGCTCTGTAAAAAACCGTTTATCATAACCGCCGAAGGCTGCTGCTGCCCGCCCGCTAGCGTATATTTGTTTTTTACCAGCATATAATTAATGACTTCGGCATAAATTTTTATAGTATCAGACGTGTTTTTCATTCCGCCGATTTCTATAATGGAAGCGCCGCGCGAGGGATTCGATTCGAAGGGATCCATTTGCAGGACCTTTGAAAAATGTTTGTAAGGCGTGTCGCATAAAGCGAGAACGCTTAAAACTTCGTCTTTAGAATAATAACCCCATAATGACATTAATTCGTTGACTTGATATACAAAATAAGCGTCATTAGCGTTTAATGAAACATCTATTTGCCTGCCGTTAGTGATAATATCTTCGGCCAGGGCGATATAACCTTCGCGGTAAGCCGCTTCAGATAGTCCTATATTTTCTAAAATTTCTTTCATTGCGCTTCATGATGGATATTATCATATTTTTTAAAAAAAGTCAATTTTTATATGAGCATTAATTTTAAATAATTTAATCTAAAATTAGCCGAATTAGCCGAATTAACTGAATTAACTAAACTAACTAAACTAACTAAGCTAACCAGACCAACCGGACCAACCAGACCAACTAGATATCTTAATAAAGCAAATAAAACAAATAAAGCAAATAAAGCAAATAAAACAATAAATCGAATCAAATTGATATAATTTAATTCGATTTATTATTTTCGATTTATTATTTTCGATTGTATTTTTATTGATTGTCGATCGCTTTATCTTAGATACATTTCCAGCTCTCTGGCCTCGATGCGGCCGGCTAATTTATTCTTTTCATCTTTGATCAAAGCGATCAGATTTTGTAATTTGTCGATATTATCCATCAACTTGTGATTTTCCGGGTCATATTTTAAAGCCGTTTTTAATTCTCTGTGCGCCGAAACGTAAAGTTTCATTTCTTTATAAACGCTGCCTAAAGCCACTCTTACACGGCATGAACCCGGTTCGGCCTCCAGATGTTTTAAAGCGGTGTTTTTAGCCTGTTCGTATCTGGCCGCCGCAATTAATTTTTTTACTATGCCAAGCGTTTCATTTTCATCGTGACTCCGGCCGCCTTTGTTGCCATTATTATTTGTTTTGTCGTTTATTTTGAGAGCGAGTGCGCTTTTCTTCTGGTAATCTTCGATAATTAAATTTTTGCCGCCGCCGTTATTATTGACATTGTTACCGATATCGCTAACGCTGTTGCCGCCGCCGCCGTTTGTCGCTTTAATTTTAAAGATGGTACTTTTGTTTTTATCCGCCGCGGCCGATGCATTGCTTCGCGCCTCCGCCAGAGATGATTTTTGCGTTATTTTATCATATTCTTGCGAATTATTTGACATTTTAGAGTAATTTTCAGCTCCGGCGGGGGCTGAAAAAATATTTAAGTAACTTTTATTATCGCCAGCGGAGCCGCTCCCGCCAGATGCATAATCGGCGTAAGCGTTTTGCGAATCTAAGTGAAGAAGGTTGACGAAAGAGTATTTAGCCATGCCGGCATTGTTTTTGACGGTCGATAATTCGATAGCCATTAAAATAAATTCGGATGCGCTTGCGGCGTTTTCTTCGCCGGTCGTCGTTGTGCCTTCCGCTGCCAGAGAGGCTATTCTTTCATTGATATTTGAAAGCGCGGGCATATAAGATAAAAATCCGCGGAAGCTGCTTTGATTTATAACGTCTATGAAGGATTTTTCGAATCCTTTAGCTATTATTATATCGTTTTCACTGATATCGAAGTTATAGTTTTGCGATTTGAAACGCAGGGTTTCATTGAATGCTTGAGCGTCTTCCTGCAGGCCGATTTTAAGACTGTAGCCGGCGTTAAGGTTTATGTAAGGCTTGATGGTAATTTTTGAATTTATAGATTTGTGAAGGATTTTCATTTCAGTGTCATCGCTTGAATCGCACGACATGCTCGAAGAGTGCCTGAGATATTTATCTAATATGGAAAGATAATGAATTTTATTTTTTACGATGGAAAATGAAAGTTCCGCAAGGTCTATTTCGCGGGCGTCGTAATATCCCAATCCTATTAAATCGTTTATCACCGCGCGCGGCACTTTATAAAATTTACATTTGATAACCGGCACGCCGTTATCCGTTTCGAGTTTGGAAATATAGTGATTTATCCTGCCGATGATTTCGTTTTTGTCGGTTACGATAATAGAATTAAGATCGTAATTTGGAAAGGCGCTTCCGCCGCTTGAAAGCAATTTTTCAATATCGCCGAAGCAGTCTTTTAAATTAATATTTTTTAAAATAAAAAGTTTAGTCTGAGCGTTCGAGCCGTCGCTGATTATATCCGCGTCGGCCGTGTCTAATTTATTAATTTCGTTTATTATTCGTTCCGCGGCGTCCGGTCTTTCATCTAAAACGAGTACGCCGCTTTTTTCATCGTAATTAACTATGGCCTCGGCCGTTTTTAAAGAATCGACGATCCGTCTGACTTCCGCGCCGCTTATAAAAGCGGGCGCTATAAGAACTCTTTTTAATCCCATCCGGTCGCTTACCGCAGAAAACGCTCCGCCACGTCTTTTTTCAATTACTATGGCGTCTTTTCCGAGTTTAAACGAGTAGGCGCTGTCTTTGAGAATAACGGCGAGCGCTTCTTGAAGCGGAGACGATATTAAATTTGCGCTTACGCGGCCGTTAATTTCAATATTTGATTGTATTTTAACGCCGTAGTCCAGCGATATCTTTCTTAAAATATCGCTGATGGCTACGGAGTTAAATTTGTAAGAAATTCTTATCTGTCCGAGGGGCGAATCGCTCGCGGCAAGCTCTGAATTATGGCTTATCTTCGCGCTGCCTGAAAGCAGAAACGAAACTAATAATATCGAAACGAACGATATCAGCGGAACGGTTTTTTTAAATGCGTTGTTTTTATATGTTTTAGCGTTATACACGAATCACACCTGTAAAATCAAAATATTTGCGGAAAGGCAAAAGTAAAATCCAGGACATACTAAAGTTTTAATTGTACTATACTTTAAGTTTTGGTTGATTTAAAATTAAAAACTCAATCTTTCGATTTGCGAAGCGTATTTTTCTATCTGTTTTCTGGTTTCTTCGAGCGAGGCGTCGCCGGTGTTTTTTGACATCTGGAATCTGCGGACGGGTTCTTTTACCGATTCGGTTTCGGAGGCCGCCGTTTGAGTTTCAGAAGATGTGAATTGAACCGGTATTAAAAGCGTTTCGCCTTCATTGATCTCGTTTTTGAGGTTTAATTTAGCCAGGGCTTTCGGGCTGATTTTATTATCGGTGTATTTTTCGGAAATAGATCCGAGAGTGTCGTTAGCGCCGGCCTGGACCTGATGGAAAACGATTCTTAAATTCTGGCCTTCACTAAGTTTATAAGGCGCTTTAATTTCGTTTACAGTTGAAATATTTTTAAACATAAAGGCGTCTTTGTAGAAGTCTTTGGCTATGCCGGCAAGAGTGTCGCCCTGTTTGACTTCGTAATTTTTAATTACCGTAGGAAGATCCGAACGAATAGAAAGCGTTTCGCCGTTAGCGCCGGTGAGTTTTTTGCTTATAAGCGCTTCTATTTCGGCGTCGATGTCGCGGCCCTGGAATTTAGATGCCACGTTGCGTTTAGCCGCCATATCGTCGATTCTTTCTTTGTAGCGGGATGCTTTTGAAGCGGATGCGTCCGAAGTGATTTCCGTCGCTGCTTTATCGGTTTCGGCGGCGGTTGAAACGAATGTTTTTGTTTCGAGGTTAGTCGAAATTAATGCCTGTCTGTATTTATTCTGGACATTTAATTTAGCGAGTTGATCGGGCGTCATAGTGCTTTTAAGCTTGTTGATGCGGTTTTCTGTCTGTTTTGATATTCTGGCGAATACTTCGTCGTAGCTTGCGCCGTTTTTCGCCTCGGCTGTTTCGCCGCCCTTTTTTTTAGATGAGTAGCTGCCTAATAAGTCCTGTGCGCGTGATGATAATAAGTTGTTAGTCCTCAAGTTTTCCATTTTTAAAAACCCCCTGAAATTTAATTTATTTAATATTTTTTATTTTTATATCCTGTTTATCGGATAAAAATAAAAAAAAATTAACTTAAAAAACAGTGATTTTTATATGAGCGAATTAGTTAGCTGATACCGTGAGGCTGGTAATATTAATTGTGTTGTTTACTATTAATGAGTTTGAATCCAGAAAGGCAAAAATATGTCTGAAAACTATTGAAAAATCGACTATTTGAAATGGACTCATTAATGCCTGACGATATTAAAAGCTCTTGAAAAAGTATATTATCAGGCCCACAAGGCCGCCGACGATAGCTCCGTTCAGCCTTATATATTGAAGGTCGTCGCCGACTTTTTCTTCGATTTGATTTACCAGCTCGTCGTCATTGACTCCGTCGATATTGCTTCTTACAATTTCACCTATGTGCGAGTGATTGGCGTTTATGAAAGCCGATATTTTATTTTTAAGCCAGAAGTTGAATGTATTTTTAATTTCGCCGTCAGTTTTTAAGTCGTCCGCCGCGGACTTTGCCATATTGAACATGAAAGCAATTATCGCCGCTTTATTTTCACGAATAAGTCCGAGCGCGGCGCGGTTAAAATCGATTTTTTCGGTCGCGTAGCGAAGCATTAACGAAGGCAATGCGGCGCTCATCTGATTATTTTTTATTTTATCGATCATATTTTTAATCGTATGGTTGAGCTGGGAGTTTAGTTCGTGGCTTTCATCGGCGCGCGCCGCTTCGAGTTCGGCGCCGAGGAGTTTTATCAATTCCTGCGTCAGCGTATCGTAATTCAGAACGCCTATCGCTTCGCCGAATTCCACGGCGGTTTTAATCATTTCGTATTTTTGCGCGTAAGTTATTATTATTTTTTTTAATTTTTCGCGCAAAACGAATTTGGTGTCGGGCATCAAAAGCCATGAATCAATTTCATTTATTATAACAAGCCTGAATATATCGAAATTTGAATTTAACGCGCCGGCTAGCGGTGTCGTAAAGTCTATTGCAGCCATTTCTTTTTCGATTCCGGCGATAATTTTGGAATAATCGATTTTATTGCCGCCGTTATTATCTTCCGATTGTTTTTTTATAAATTCGTCTATTAAAAACCCGAAGAAACTTTTTAATTCGCCGTCGCCGTTAGTTAAAAACACGACTGAAATTTCATTCGAAAAATCGTAACTGTCCAATTTTTTAAGGATGGCCTCCTTTGTCAACCATTGAGTCTGGAGCATTTCTACTATGCGGTCGGTTATTTTACGCCTGTTCTTTTTGATGATGGAAGTGTGCGGTATCGGCAGATTGAGCGGATGGCGAAAAAGAGCCACCACGGCGAACCAGTCGGCAAGCCCGCCGACCATCGCCGCTTCGAAAAAAGCGTGCGCCATCTTTATTGCGTCAGCTTGAGCGTTTATCGTCAATAAATATCCAGCCATAGCAAAAATCAGCGAAGCCGGGGCGAGGTAAGTGATTTTAAAATATTTTTTCATTAATCGAGGCCGTCTTTTCTTTATTAAATAAGAATATAATTTTACAATCATAAAATAACATAAGATAACTTTTTTTTCAATGTTTTTTTTGCCGTATGTTTTTACCTGTTGTTAAGTTAAAGCTGCAAGCCTGTTTTTATTTAAGTTGAAATGTCCGCTTTATTGCCGTGGTATTTTTGCCGGCCGGTTATGCCGTTTTTTATAAAAAAACGCGGAGGCGCTTATTCGGCGCCCCCGTGTTTTGCGAGCCGTATTCAGCCGGCGCGCGTTTTATTATGATTTTATTAAATATAATGTTTATGTTTATGCCCTGGTTTATTTTTATTTTATCTTAACGATTTCAGCGATTTGTAATATAAATCTTCGAGGGCTTTTATTTTGTCGCCGGAGTTAGTTAAAATATCGGAATTTTCGGCGGCTTCATATCTTACGCGGTCTAATACTTTTTTGATAACGCCGTTGAAGCTGCCTATATATTTAGCGTTAGCGCCGTCGAAGAATTTGATGAAGTTATCGATCGATGCGCCTATTTTATCGTTGCTATAGTCGAATTCTTCGAGAAGTTTTTTCGATATTTTTTCGGCGCGTATTGTATTGCTTATAACTGCCGACTGGTTGATTTCGCCGTCTGCTACGGTGTTTTTAGTGTCGTCGCTGATATAGGTCATTTCGGTCGAAAGGTCGTGTACGCGTTTTTTAGCTGGGCGCGCGAGCCAGTTTACGACATCGAAATTGTAAATGTGCGTGTGATTGTTGTTAGAATAGGTATAAGCGCCGCCGTCGATATGGAATCCGCCGAAAGCCGCTACTTTGCCGCCGCCTGGAAGCACTTCGGCCGCGTCGACCACTATCGCAACGCCGGCAGGATATATAACGCCGTCGCCCGCGTTGTCGGAGTCGATGTTGCAGGTGTCGTTATCGCCGTAGGTGATCGGGATTATGGTTTTATCCGAGGCGGTAATAGGTTTCATTTTAGCGTTTAACATCGACGCGCTGCCTTTTATGATAAGCATTTTAACTTCGGGCGATATAATACTCTGGTCGAAAAGGTGCATGAATAAAAGATAAGCCATGTTCTGGCCCGGACTGTTGGTCGGGTCCAATACTTCGTCGTCGTTGACACGGATATTAGAACCGATCTGTTCTAATACTTTGTTTAAAGTCTGCGGCTGTGAGTGATTGCCGAAATCGGCCCTGGAAAGCAGGAGCAGGCCGCCGCCGTTATCGACGAATTTTTTGACGGCGTTTAATTCGGAGGCGCTAAGGCCGGCCTCGGTAGTCGAGTATTCCGACATTACTAAGACAGCCGCGTTTTTAAGGGTTGAATCGGTAATGCGTTCGGTTATATCGCCCACTTCAAATCCGCGGCCGTATAAATCGACTTTGAAACTTTCGAATTTAGATGAATTATAGTTGCCGTGCGCGAGATCGCAAAGAACCAGGCGTCTGGTAACGGCGGCGCGCATCGAACCCACCGCGAGAACTTTTTCACCGTCGCTGACTACGAAGAGCAGTTCGTATTGTTTGCTCTGGTCGGGGACCCATTTAAATTTAGCGATTCCGCTGGCCGGGAGAGTTAGCTGACCGGCCTTGTTTTTATCGTTGATGCTGTCTTCATAAAGCGTAACTTTAGCTTTGGCGGGCGCGCCTTCGACTTTAACGCTCAGGGCGACCGGTTCAAATATCAGGGCCGTTTTCGGGCTCATGTTCATGGATGCTATTTTTACGCCAGCAGCGCTTTCATCGACTGTTTTGAAGGTGCCCTGCGCGGTGAGAATTTGAGCTGGGTCTTTGACCGCTATCGATTCGATTTCGAAATTATAGCTGGTATTCGGTTTCAAGCCGGTGAGAGTTAATTGATGATGAAGTTGTTTATCGGCGGCTTCTTTCGATGAAGCGTTCGCGGCGCCAGCTTCGCTGTACTTAACTTTAGTGGTCGATAAATGCGTGGTTTCCCATTCGATCGATGCACTGTAAGGGGTTATGCCGGTTACGACGGGACCGCTTACCATAGCGTTAGGAGTGCTGTTGCTCGAATAATTGAATTCTACGCCGTCAGTCCATGTTTCGACCGTTTGGTCCTCGTCGGTGCGAAGCGTGTTTTTGCTGTAGTATTGAAGGTTTTGAACGGTTATCGGAGACGGGTGCTTGAATTTATTGTTTATGCCGCAGGAAATAACGCTCAATGCGGGTTTGAGTTTATTTAAATAACCCGGGTCTGATGAAGTTTTCGAACCGTGATGGGCTACTTTATAAAGCGTGCAGGCGAATAAACTGTCGGGATGACCCTTCATCATGTGTTCTTCGGCCGCTTTTTCGGCGTCGCCGGGGAAGTGATAAACGATGTCTTTATATTGAAGTCTTAAAGTTACTGAAAAGTCGTTGTGATTGCCTTCGCCGTCGGATTCGGACACGCCGCCGTCCTGTGTGCTCATATCGAGTGATTCGCCCTGAAGGCCGTACCATTCGCGTGAAGGATGCATGATCAGCGCGTCGATTCCGTCGCCGAAATCGAGTTTATCGCCTTTCCATGCTTTGTAAATGGGCACTTTACGTTTTTTGAGCATACTGATGATTTCAACGTAAATTTGAGTATTGGAGGGTTTGTTTTCGTAAACCGCGCCTATTTCGACTTTAGGTATAACTTTAAGAAGGCCGCCGATGTGATCGCGGTGAGCGTGGGTTATGATGAGAGTGTCTATTTTGGTTATGTCGTTAGCTTCGAGGTATGGAAGAATATATTTTTCGGCGGCGTATTTGGTATCGTCGCCTGCGTCGATCATTATTACCTTGCCGGAAGGCGTGCGAATGATGATGCAGTCACCCTGGTCTACGTTTAAAAAAGTGACTCTTAATAATTTGGAATTATCGGCCGCTGAAGCGTTATCGCTAAACAGACCGACCCCGGCGAATACAAATGCGGCGGCGAGTAAAATCACCGCTAACATAAATTTTTTTCTAAAATACTTCATACAAATCCCCCTTATACTGTATCTATTTAAATTAATGACTAAATCAGGACAGACAATGAAAAATAACAATAGAGAAAACAATGAACCAGAATAACAAAAACAAATAGAAACGAAAAACGGCTTTTTAGTAGAAAAAGCTCTCAGGGCCTATTCTGTAGTATGTAAAAAGCGAATTTCGGGTATATTTTAGTAATTATTCCGGCTGTTATTTCACTAGTTCATTTAATTTTACTTCATAAAACTTCTTTTGTCAACATTATTCAAAAATTAATTTGAAAAAAAAATTAAGTATAAATTAATTAATTCGAAAACTGAATTAGAAAAAACTGAAATTAAATAAATTTATAAATAAATTGACAAATGCCGTTCGCCATGTTATAATTAATGAACCTTTGTATGTAATCTCTTTGCTCCCGATGCGAAATCGTGCATTAAACGGGGGCCAAATTATAGTCCAGGAGGAGGTGAAACATAAATGAAGGCTTACGAATGTATGGTTCTTATCGACCCATCTTTCAACGAAACGGATATCGATAAAATAGTCGTTAAAGTTGAAGAGCAGGTCCAGAAAAGTGGAAACGTATTAGAAACGACCAATCGTTGGGGCAAACGCAAACTTGCTTACGAAATTAAGAAAGTTAACGAAGCTTACTACGTTCTATTTAATTACAAAGCTAATACACAATTTAACATCGAACTCGATAAAGCGTTAAAATTCACTGCCGGCGTATTACGCCACATGATTATTGCCAGCTATGTCGAAAAGAAAAAAGCTCCGGTTAAAGCTATGCAGGCTATGTAGTCGCGCGTTGTTTTTAAATCGGGCGATCATTTAGTTGATTTACTGTAATTAGAGAAATAAACTAAATATCCGTCTAAATCGATGCTAAAATAAGTAATTTAAATGAGTAATTAATATCAGGGAAGGAGGCAAAATATGGCAATGTCACAGGGCCGCGGCGGTTCAAGAGATGGTAAAAAAAGAATGATGCGTACGCCTCGTTCGAAAGTCTGCATGTTCTGCAAAGACGGCGTAGATTATCTCGACTATAAAGATATCACTAAATTAAAAAAATATGTCAACGATAGAGGCAAAATACTTCCAAGACGCGTTACCGGTAATTGCGCTAAACATCAGCGCATGATCACGGTATCGGTAAAACGCGCACGCGAAATAGCGCTTCTGGCTTTTGTAAGCGAAAGAGCAGCTTAAACGCGCAGTTTTATTTGTAACCATTATTGAAAGCGGAGTTTAATGCAATTTCAAACAGACGCGGCTATGGCGCGCGTTAACGGATTAAATAAAACGACGCTCGGGGCGTTATTAGCCGCGATACTCGTTGTGCTCTTTCTAATAAGCCGATATTTGCCGGTGATCGGGACGGTAGCGATGTTTTTCTGTCCCGTTCCATTGGTTATAATGCACGTCAAATTCGGCGATTTAAAATATACGGCATTGGTAGCCTTAGTGGCCACCGCGCTCGTTAGTATTTATACGGGCAACCCTATGACCGCCGTCTTTTTTTTAATAAGTGTCGGTCTTCAGGGGATGGTGCTGGCTTTTATGATAGGCGCTCGCAAAAGCGCGATAACTTCGGTTTTTGTGTGCGCGCTGACTACGACTATATCTATTACCGTTTCATTTGTCGTAGTCTCGTCGGTTATGGAATTTAACGTTTCCGTCAAAAAACAGCTCGAGGTCATCTCTGAGCAGTTTAAAAAATCCGGAGACGCTAATATCGAATCGCTAAAAAAAAGCGGCGCTTCGGCCGAACAGATTGGCAACATGGAGCGTTTTTACGTTCAGGCGGCGGAAGCCATCCGGGGAATGTATGTTTACGTTCCGTTGTCTTTGTTAGCTTCGTCTTTCATGTCGGCTATTATAAATTACCTTGCTGCGGCGATGGTTCTCAGGCGGTTTAAGTACGAGGCGGCCGGGCTTCCGGCTTTTTCGCGCTGGCGTATGCCCTGGAAGTCCGTATGGGTTTTTATAGCGGGGCTCCTGCTGTTAAACCTTTCGGGCGGCGAAGAACAAAGCGGAACCACCCGATATCTTCATCTGATAGGGCTTAACATTAACGGCGCTTTTATGATGCTGTTTTTTATAAACGGGCTTGCGGTCGTTCATTTTTATTTAATCCATTACAGCGTAAACATGGCGGCAAGAATATTTTTATATTTTCTGATATTTTTTCACCCGTTGTTTTATATGACGGTCCTTTTCGTCGGGTTGGCCGACCCGTGGATCGATATCAGAAAAATTGACGAACAGAACAATTTAAACGAAGGAGGTTTAGATAAATGAAGGTTATATTGACCTCCGACATAAAAAATGTCGGTAAAAAAGGTGAAATTATAAACGTTAGAGAAGGTTATTATAATAATTTTCTTCTTCCAAACAGCATGGCGGTTATCGCTTCGAGCGGTAATATGAAAAACCTCGATTCTACCATTAAAAACGCCCAACTGCGCGAACAGAAAGAAAAAGCTAAAGTCGAAGAAGTTTCGAAGTCTCTAAAAGATTACAATTATGTTATCAAATCGAAATCAGGCCCGTCGGGCAAGCTTTTCGGTTCAATAACCGCTTCGGACGTTTCAAAGCTTATTAAAAACCTGACCAAATTCGATATCGATAAACGTAAAATCGAAATCGACGGCGGCGGTATAAAAACTATAGGCTCGCACGATGTTAAATTAAAACTTCATTCCGAAGTCGAAACTTCGATTACGGTAGTTATCGAAGCTGAACAATAAAGGGGCTGCGGCTGAGGCTTTTGCCGCGGCCGTTACCGCGAAAAAGCATAAGGCGGCGGACGGTGTTTATAAACGCCGTCGCCTCTTGCTTTTTTAGGCGGCAATAAAAAAATCACTTTATAAAGGTGCGATATGATTCAAAAAAAAGGCGCTGAGGCTATTTCAACGCAGTATAAAACCCCGCCGAATAACTCGGAGGCCGAACAGGCGCTTCTGGCTTCGATGCTTCTCGACCGCGAGGTGCTGATTAAATGCACTGACCTGCTTACTGCGCCGTGTTTTTACCAGAAGGCGCATGCGGTAATTTTCAAGGCGATGAGCGAAATTTATGAATCCGGTTCCGCGCTCGATCTGGTTATTCTCTCCGATCATCTTCGCTCGAAAGAGCTTTTAGAAGAGATCGGCAACTCGAGTTACCTCGTAGTTATGGCTAACGCCGTGCCGTCGTCGGCTAACTTCGAATCGTATCTAAAAATCGTTTACGAAAAATTTTTACTCAGAACTCTTATTAACGCAGGCAATCAGATAGCGCGTTTCGGTTACGACGAGGCCGAAGAGGCCGACGCGCTGGTTGAAAAAGCCGAAAAATTAATTTTCGGCATTACGCAAAACCGGCTTTCACAGGATTTCGTCTCACTCAAAGCGCTTGTCAGGGACGTATTCGATAATATCGAAAAACTATTCAGACGTAAAAGTTTAGTTACCGGCATATCGACCGGATTTTACGATATGGACGCCATGACCGCCGGTTTTCAGCCTTCAGACTTAGTCATTCTCGCGGCGCGCCCATCGATGGGTAAAACCGCCTTCGTTTTGAACCTGGCCACTAATATGGCGATGGGTACCGGCACCGGCGTCGGATTATTTTCTCTTGAAATGTCCAAAGAACAATTGGTGCATCGTATGATGTGCACCGAGGCCAGAGTCTCCTCGCACAAGGCGCGCACCGGCCAGATCGACGGCAATGACTGGTCGCGTTTCGCCACGGCGGCCGGTAAACTTAACGAAACGCCTATTTTTATAGACGATACGCCGGGCCTCACTTTTTCCGAGCTGCGCTCGAAGGCCCGCAAATTATACGCCGAACATAAAGTCGGCGCCATAATCATAGATTATTTACAACTCATGCAGGGACGCGCCACTAAAGACGCCAACCGCCAGCAGGAAATATCCGAAATATCGCGTTCGCTCAAAAGTCTCGCGCGCGAATTGAAAGTGCCGGTCATAACGCTTTCACAGTTGTCGCGCGCGGTGGAACAGCGCCCCGATAAACGCCCCATGCTTTCCGATCTTCGTGAATCAGGCGCTATAGAACAGGACGCCGACGTGGTCATGTTCATTTACCGCGACGATTATTACAATAAAGAAGAATCCAAAGAGCCGGGCGTAGCCGAAATTATAATAGCCAAGCAGCGTAACGGCCCGACCGGCACGCTCAAGCTGCGCTTCTTCAAAGACGATATGCGTTTCGCCAACCTGTCGCACGCCTCCGGGCCGCATTAATCCGGCAGTGGTGAGCCGTTTATCATAAGTTTATAAAACTATTTTATTAAAAAGGCAATAAATTTTTATAATATTTTTATGATTAAAGCTGAAAAGATCGTTAAAACATATCCTTCGCCCGGCGGGCCAAAAACCATTCTAAACGGCGTTAATTTTGCCGTCGGCGCTGGCGAAATATGCGTGGTGGCCGGCCCTTCGGGTTCTGGAAAGTCCACGCTGCTCAATATTTTAGGGCTGCTCGACAGGCCAGACAGCGGTTCGCTTTTTATTAATTCGATCGACGCCTCGCTTATGAAGCCGGAAGAAATTCTGGCGTTCAGAAACGAAAAAATAGGCTTCGTCTTTCAACATCATTTTTTAATTCCAGAGCTTGACGCGTGGCGTAATATAGCATATCCGGGCGCGCTTAAAGAAGGCGGCTTCAGCGAAAAACTCAAGGAACGCGCCATGGAACTGCTCGATTTTTTAAAACTTGGCAACCTGGCTTATAATTATCCTGAAACCTTCTCCGGTGGAGAGTCTCAGCGTATCGCCGCCGCGCGCGCGGTTTTCAACGCGCCGGAGCTGCTTATAATGGACGAACCCACCGGAAGCCTCGACCTGGCAAGTAAAAGCGACGTAATTAATCTAATTCTCGCCCTGAACCGTGTATCTAAAATAACCGCCGTAATAGCCACTCACGACGATTTCGTTAAAAAAAGCTGCGGCAGAGTTTTTGAACTTGCCGCAAAGCCGGCCGGTAGCTCGCAAGCCAGCCGAATCATCAGCCTTCTTCCGCCTGGACGCGCGGGAATTAAAAGGCCGCTATAAAACCGCTATAAAACCGCTATAAAACCGCTATAAGACAGTTTTAAGACAGTTATAAGACAGTTAGAGGACCGGGATGGGGGAAAAGAAAGGGTCGATGACCCTCTCTTTCCCCCCATAGCCCCTCATTCTCTCCCGGACATTTTTTTTGGCAGTTGCCATTTGTTCTGTCATGCCAGTAATCATTTTCCCTTCTCTTTTCATCTTACCTCATCTCATCTCATCTCATCTCATCTTATCTCATCTTTTTTCTCCACTCCACTCCACTCCACTCCACTCCTCTCTTTTCTTTTCTTCTCTTCTTTCCTGCCATGAACTTTTGTTATGCCATCAGTTAGTTTTGCCTCCGCGCGCAGCGCGCGCGAAGGCGTACTATTTACGCACCGCCGGAACTTAAGATTTTAGCTCACGGTAATGCTTTGAAGCGTAACAATTTTTATATACCTCGGAAAATTATATAAATAAAAGTTGAATAATTACATAAACAAAAATTATATAAATGAATTCATTAAAATTTGATCGTTTTGTATAGTCAAACTAAATATATTGACTTGATTCGATAAGATTGGATTGGATTATACTTGACTCGATTTGGATTAGACCAGATTAGACTTGATCTGATTTAGACTTGACAGGACTTGATAAGGCTAGATAGGACCTGATCTGATAAGACTTGACAAGACTTGATCCGATTAGATTCGACCAGATAAGACTCGATTTGTGGTGATTTTTACCGTGAGCCGTTTAATTGAGTTACATTGATCCGATATTGCACCGCATGCGCGCGCGTACGCGCGCGCATGCAAACAAGCAAGCTGGCAACCAAATAAAAAAATAAATAAAAATAAAAATGTAAATGTAAAAGTAAAATAAATAGATGAGTCCGCTTCAAAAAGTCAAAAAATGATAAATTGGAATAGACTCATAGACAAATAAAGACAAATAAATAAACTACCAGCATGAATAAATTTAAGGCGACCAGCCAGTGTTATGTAAAAAAATCACTGAATTAAAGTTCTGACAGAAAAAGCTATCGATNNTTGCTAACCCTTTCTCCCTCCCTTCCCCCAAAAAATCAGTTTCTCATTTTGATAAGTTCGTCTAAAATTTCCTCGATAGCCGGGTGTGCGGCGATTTGTTTGAAAGTATCGGCGTTGCGCCAGAAATCCTCAAGCGTTTTAGCGCCGGCTTTTTCGTATTCGACTGCCTGGATGAGCATTTCGAGTTTATCGGCGGCTTTGACAAGGCGTGCTTCGCGGGTTTTTCCTTCTTCGAATTCGAGCCAGAGGCCGGCATAATTTTTTTCGCGTAAAAAGTCGAGAGGCGCGGTCATATCCTGCACAGCGCGGGTTTCGGCGGCCGTTTTAACGGCGGCGCCTATATATTTTTGTGCCGGATAAGGAATATCGCCTATACGGCATTCGCTTATCTCGTGTAGTACGGCCATTCGCATTACTTTTTCAAAGTTTAACTTTTCGCCGCGTTTTTTGGCGCGGCAATTTATCTGGTCGCAGAGCATCATAGCTATTAAATTAACCCGGTAGCAGTGGTCGGCTATCGATTCGCAGTCCGGGATATTGCGCCACAGCCAGCCGGTGCGCGGCACTTTCTTTAATATGCCGAGTTCTAAAAAAAGCGTTAGCAGTTTTTGAGATTCTCCGCTACCGCTGCTGTCGGGCGGCCTGGTGTTTTTTTGATTGACAGGCTTAATAGTTTTTATTTCGGCGTTGATATTTTCTTTCAATTTCTCAACTCTTTCTTTTATGATTTTTATTCATCGGCGTAAATTTCGTTATTGCTATCGGAATCGTCGGAGTCGTTTTTCATCTCGAAAAGACTGGCGCTTTTATTTTTGCTGGCGGCGTTAAAAACGGCGTCGGTCATTTCGGCGGCGTTGCTAATTAAGGCTTCGCGCGCTTTTTTTGCATCTGTTGCGGCGCCGAAATCTTCGTCTATGGCTCCTGTTTGCTTGAGGAAGTTTTCGTAATTTTTCAAGACTTTAAGAACGTAATTTTGCGTTTCGGTATAAGGCGGTATTCCGCCGTGGCGTATTACGGCGTTTGGCCCGGCGTTATATGCTGCCAGGGCGAGTTTAAGGTCGCCCGAAAATTTTTCGAGCATCTGTTTTATGTAACGGGTGCCGCCTTCGACGTTCTGGCTCATATTATGCGGGTTTACTCCCAGCTCGCCGGCGGTTTCGGGCATAAGCTGCATGAGGCCTATCGCGCCTTTATCTGAAACGGCTTCGGGGTTGAAGTCGGATTCGACTGCCATTATCGCCGATATCAGCAGCGGGTCTATTTCATGTTTTCCGCTTTTTTCGACTATTATCGAGCCAATTTCCGGAGTTAAAGCCGTGTTTTTAAGTTCGATAGCGTCCGTCGCCGCTGAAGCCGCCGCATTTTTGGGCGTGGCGCCTTTTTCGTAGGTAATTTTGGGCATTTTAACTGTAACGTCGGCCAGCGGGTTTTTAGTGTTTTTTTTATCGGGCGCGGGTTTATTCGCGGCGCCGGTTCTGGCGGCTATATCGACTTTAAGTTTTTCTTTCGCATCATTAAAGTGCGCGCTGAAGGCCGCGCCGCCTTTCAACGAGTTTATGCGTTGCTTGATGTTTTCTATTCGCCCCTCGATGCGGGTTAGTTTATTCATTAAAGTGTCTATTGACATGATTTATCCGTTATTATATTCACATAGCTCATGCAGTTTGCGGTTATTGATTTAATTTCTTCGGCCGTGAGTTCGCGTTTTACTTTAGCGGGCGCGCCCATTACCATTACGCCTTCGGGTATTTGCATTCCGGGCGGAACCAGAGTTCCCGCAGCGATCACGCTGTTTTTACCGACCACCGCGCCATCGAGTATGATCGCGCCGATACCTATTAAGGAGTTATCGCCGATCACCGCGCCGTGTATCATGGCAAGATGGCCGACGGTTACATTGTTTCCAATATCAACGGCGAGTTCGTATGTAACGTGAAGTACCGCGCCGTCCTGAATATTTGAATTATCGCCAACGCAAATTTCGTTTATATCGCCGCGCAGAACGGCGCTGGGCCATACGGAAGCGTGTTTTCCGATTTTAACCCGACCTATAACCGAAGCGTCCTCGTCGATATAAGCGCTGCGGTCTATCTGCGGGGTATAATCGAGGTAATTTCTAATAGTCATAGCGATCATCCTTTATTAAGCGTTGATTAGTTTTATATTATACCATACTCAGCCTGATACTTTCAAGAAAGTTTTCATTCGCCGGATTCTGCGGACGCGGCTTTGAGTTTTTCCTTCGCCAGTTTGGTTATGAAATCCCTTTTTGATTGAGCATATAAACCCTGTTCTCTAATAAAAACCCCCGGCCCATTTTCAGAGCCGGGAGCATTTTTTTATTTTTTTGTTAGTTTTTGTTTTCGCCGCGCGGTTCCCTTTGACGAGTCATTAGTGTTTAGTCATTGAGGGTTTGCTTCGTCGTCCCCCGTTTCCCTGGCGACTAACGACTACTACAACTGTTATGCCGCCATTTTCTCTGGATTTTGAATTATGATTTTCGGATCGTTATTTTTGGGCGGGACGGGTAATTTATTATCGATAAGAAGTTTTATATGCTCGTGCATTCCATGACGAGCGTTATAAATACAGTCTTCAATAGAATGACCAACCCCTGTAAAACCTTCGAGATCAGGAGAAAAAAAGGAAAAAAAATCAGGTTCATCTGTTGTTTCAATAATAAGAGCATAATCTATATCAAGCATATAACCCCCTATCTTCTAATTCCTGCTGCTTTTAAAATCGCATGACAGGTTCCAGTTGGAACTTCTTTAAAGCCATGATAGTCTATCCGAATTAAATTCTGACAGCCAGCCTTTGAGTAATAACGTATTGACCCTTTTTCACGGATCAAACTAAATCCATTTTTTTCAATAATTTTTATCAGCTCGTTGAATTTCATTTTATTACTTTTTCAGTCGTTAGTGGTTAGATGTTCGTCATTAGAAGAGAACTGATCCCCCATTCTAAATTTATCATACTATATTTTTTCGTCAATGTCAACTTTTTATTTTTATTGTACATGCATAGTGTCTAGTGTATAGTTTGGGCCGCCGCCGTTCTTAATTTTAAGGTGATCGTCTCCGTTCCCCCTTTCTCACTCTACGCTATTGTCGATGGCATTTTTAACCTTTTGTTTCCTGATAAAAATGCGCTGAAACATGTAAATGCTAAATCAATTGACGATTTTCAATTGATTTTTGACATCACATGATCTACTCAGGAAACTCCAGAGTAAATACTTTTGATAAAATTTATTTTCGCCCTTGACGAAAGTTAATTTATCAATTATAATTAATGCAGCGGAAAAATCAGTGTGATTAATTAGCGTGATTTTAAAGATTATTTTATAAATTATTTAAATATCTGGAGGCGGTTAATATGAAAAAAATCTTTTTTAGTATGATGCTTATATTTATATTTTCCTTTTCGATGATCGGTTCCGCTGCGGCGGCGCAGTCGAGCGGCAGTTTTTTAAGCGATATGATAAGCCTTACAAGCGGCCTGTCTTCTTTTTTCGGCAATGCAATGCAGAGCATGAGTCAGGCTATCGGTTATTTAACTGGCGGCGTTCAGGCGGCTCATTTATTTCAAAGCGGCACTAATATAGTCAACGGCATGCTTGTTAACGGCCCGCAGGCCCCGAATGTTGCGCTTCCGCAGGTTATTATGCCCGGCGCTAAACCGCCCGCGGCGGAAGTTCCAGCAGAAAGCGCGCAGCTTCCCGATTCAGTTCCGGCTGAAGGCGGCGCTCCGGCAGCGTCCGCTGAAAATCCCGTGCAGGGCGCCGATGTATCGCCCCAGTTCATGTCAAATGATGATTTTTCCGATTTATTAAAAGGATATAATTCCCTTTCAATCGAAGAAAAAAATCTTGTTAACCAGATGAAAGCCGCGCCCGAAGACGCTTCGATCAAAGAGCTTTATAATCATGTTCAGGCGGCTAAGCTCGAAAAATCCTCTAAAATAATAGCATCTCTCAACTACGATATCGAAAAACAGCAATTTTCGAAATTGAATCTTTTAATAGAATATATCAACACTACCGGTCCGCAAACCGTTAAAGTATTCGCGCAGATAGTCGATTCAGCCCGCGGCAAATTGCAGTTCTGCCTCATCGAAGCTAAAAAATACGGACTCAATATGGATATCGAAATTATCGAAGGCAAGCTCAAACTCGTAATGAGCTTAACTACCGGCAGCTTTATTCCCTCTGCGCCTCCGGCTTCCGCGCCAATGGGTGAAAAACCGCCGTCAACATCCGTATCGGCTCCGAAACCTCCGGCTGCAACTGAAGGCGCTGGCGTCGAAGCGGTCAACAGCTCGCGGCCGACTGATTTTAATGCCGAACCCGAAATGTCGATTAACGAAAACATAACAGGCGAAGCTAAAACTAAAGTGAAAACTACCGCTAAAGCTAAAAAAACTACCAAGAAAAAAGCGGTTCGTAAAACCGCCGTCACTAACGAGGTAAAATAAGATTTGATATAATGAATAAAGTTATCAGCCGCCGTCGATAGCCGGCAGCAGTTCGATGTGATCGCCTTCTTTAACTTCCGAGTTAAAGAAGGTGATTTTTTTATTCACGATAACAAACATTACTTTTTTATCTTTATCGATTTTTAGTAATTTGAAAAGTCCGTCCAGATCGGGGGCGTCTGAAGAAGAAGCCGCCTGAATAACGCTTTGCGGGCAGTTAAATTCGTAATCGTAATCGTGAATTCTATCGTAATTATGTTCGTGCATGCGGCCATGATCTTGTAAACGCGTGCGATCGAAATCTTGAATACTATCACGATCGTTACTTTGAATATTATCGTAATTGTTTTCTTTAGAATCTCTAGATTTTTTGATATATTCGCATTTTTGAATAATGCCGGTGTCGTCGAGCATTATGGTGAGTTTGAGTTTCATCGGCTGGCCGTTATTGTTTGAACCATTGTTTGTCGAGGTTTTCTTTGCGGCCGCCGATAAATACTTCGACGCTCGATTTAAGGCCGGCAGTTTCTATTTTAAGCAGTTCGCACGCGACGGTGTCGCGCGGCGGGTTGACGACTATCGTATCGGCCTTTTCGGTTATATGAGCCGCTAAGAGCCTTCGTTTTTCGGCATAGCCGGCATCCGGGGCGTCGAAGGCAAGCAAACGGTCGGCCAGGCTTTTTAAATTATTAGCGTGCAGGGCGGTTTCGTCGGTCTTTAACGAATCGAAATTGGCAAGCTCCACTTCGATGCTGTCGAGGCGCGCTTTTATAAGGTCGAATACGTTTTGTTCCTGCATCGGGATGCGATCGATATAAATCGCCGAAAACGAGTTGTAGGCTGCTTCAACTTGTTTATGCGCGTCAGCGGCGCGGCCCTGATTCACTAATTTTAATATTATCTTGATTTTAGAATTAACGTCGGATAATTTATCACGCCAGCGGGGGTCATCGACGAATTGCGCGGGCGGATTCTGGTAATAGGCGAGGTAAAAGTTGAAATATGAGTCGATAAGTTTACCGATTTCAGCCTGCGCGGTTTTTGAGTCGTTCTGGCTGAGAGCGACACCTAAACGCTGAAATGCATCGTTGATTTTTAAAAGACTCTCTTTAACCTGCGCGTTAAGCGTTTCCACCGATAAAAACGCGTTTAAAACATCGGTGCAGGCAGCCGCGCGCGACGCAAAAAAAACGCCGCCCGATAATATAATCGAAATTATGTAAATTAATAAAAGATATTTTTTAGCGATTTCATTCATATTTGCGCCTATGTATGCATTCATAAATTTATAAAACCCCATTTATTAGTCGTTAGTCGTTAGTCATTA
>DIVV01000012.1 GCA_002423385.1 bacterium UBP16_UBA6123 | reverse complement strand
GAGGGCCATTGGTCCTTTCTTTCCCTCCATCCCGGTCTTATATAATACACACATAAAAAAATACACGCTCACTTTTGCATTTCGGTCAAATATTTCCAGTAGCGCGCCGGCATGCAGCGTTTTTGCAGTTTGGGATTGATTTTAGTTTCGATAGCGACGCTTTTTATAAAAGCGCGCCAGAGATTCTGATATAGTTTTTCGTCGGGCGCCAATTCAGGTTCGCCGTTGAGGTTTATATTTACTATTGACCATTTCGCGGTGTTTTTTTTATATATGCCTTTGCTATGGCCTGCCGTCATGCCGTCTGCCGCCGCCCGCATTTCTTGCGATCCGGCTGCCGGCTCGTTAAGCGCCGCTATTCCTCTTTTTAAATCGTGTATCATCCAGCGTTCGCCGGGCAGGCGGTGTGCGAAGTGCGGCGCGAGCAGGCCCACCACGTTATTGTCCGGTTCGCATTCAGCGTAGTAGAGCGGCGACGAATTTTCTAATATAACTTTTTTAAATCTGATAAGCCCCAGCAGTCGGTGTTTTTCTATATGCAGTCTGTCGCGCAGCTTATGAACTTCGATAACGCGCGGGTCGTGTAAAAAATTATCGGTCATCCGCCCTTTTTCGAGGCCGAATTTAAAATAATCGTAAATTATGCCGCCGTGGTTGTTCGATTCGGCCAGAAAAGCGTAAAAAATATTATGCATAGTCTCTAATGAAATATAATTAGCTATTATATTAATAGCTTTGGCCGCTTTATCTGGTTGAACTGGTATTGTTATTTTTTCGATGAAAAGGTTTTCTTCGAATTCGCTTTCAGCGGCTATGCTTTCGGGTTTAATAGTATCGGCGTAAGAAGTAAATAAAGCCGTTAACAGCCCGTCGAAGCTGTCATCGTAAATATAAACCCGCGTCATTAAAATTCACCTGTTATGGCGGCGTTTACGCTTGTAATTGCCGCGGGCGGCGGTAAAATATTGCGGTTATTGTCGTTGCTTCCGATATTATCGAGGCAGTCGCCGGCGTTATTTGCGTATTGTTCAAAAAGCAAAAGCTGTCCGGCGTCTTCTTTTTTATTCAGCCGGTTTTTAGCGGTTATATTAGTTTCGGAATTAGCGGCGCCTTCTGCGCCGGCGGAAGCATCCGGCGCGCCTATCATTTTAAAGCGCAGGAAATTTTGTTCGAGTATTATTCTTTCGTAATATTTACCCGAGCATGTTATAAAATATTTAGCGCGTTTAAGAACCACTCCGAGCCGTTTTAAATCGTCGAAGTTAAGCGCGTGAACGCGTCTGGCTGCGATGATTTTTTTTGCCGAGCGCACGCCGATACCCGGGATTCGTAAAATAGTTTCGTAGGCCGCGCGGTTGATTTCGACCGGAAATTGCCCGAGATTATTTAATGCCCACGCGGCTTTCGGATCGAGCGCCGCGTCGAGATGCGGCCGTTCGGGCGTGAGCAGTTCGCCGGCGGAAAAGCCGTAAAACCGCAGCAGCCAGTCGGCCTGATAAAGTCTGTGTTCGCGCAATAGCGGCGGTTTTGAAATAACCGGCAGATTCGGATTGTCGAATGATACCGGAATGTAGGCCGAGTAAAAGACTCGTTTTAAGTTAACTTTATTATAAAGCGATTCGGATAGTTTTATTATTTTATAATCGGGTTCGGGCGAGGCTCCTATTATTAGCTGAGTGCTCTGGCCGGCTGGAACGAACTGCGGCGCTTTTTTATTTTTATCGTGCTCGGCGGCTTTTTCGATTATTTCAGCGCCGATCTGCCTCATCGGTAGAAGTATTTTTTCTTTGCTTTTTTGCGGCGCGAGCGCCTTGAGGCTTTCTTCGCTCGGTAGTTCTATATTCACGCTCATTCTGTCGGCGTATCTTCCGGCTTCTGAAATAAGGCTGTAGCTTGCGCCCGGGATGGCTTTTAAATGGATATAGCCGTTGAATTTCTTTTCGAGCCGCAATTTTTTAACGGCGCGAAGCATTCGCTCCATAGTGTAATCGGCGTTTTTTTCGACGCCGGAGCTTAAAAATAAACCTTCGATATAGTTGCGGATATAAAAATTAATTGTGAGATCGACGATTTCATCGACGGTAAAAGAGGCGCGCGGTATTTCATTGGTGACGCGGTTGATGCAATAGGCGCAGTTATAAATGCAGTTGTTAGTTAAAAGTATTTTTAAAAGCGATACGCAGCGACCATCGGCCGCCCAGGTATGGCATATCCCGCTTTCAGCGGCGTTGCCGATGCCGCCTTTCGTGTTTTTGCGCGTACTGCCGCTCGATACGCACGATACATCGTATTTAGCCGCGGCGGATAATATCTTTAATTTTTCGTTAACGTCCATAAAATGTACTCCAGAATTTTATTAATCAAATAAATATTCGAGTGATAACTTTATACACCCTGTATTTTTATTATAACATAAAATTTTGAATTTGTCGAAAATATTTTCGATAAATTCAAAATAATTTTTTTTAAAATAATATAAATTTATAGTTATTAAAAAATAGAAGTATTAATATTATTTATTTTTTAAAATATTAATAACTGTTTTATCGATGCGTGTTTTTAATTTTAATATTTAATTTAAATACGCTGATTATAGTGTTTTTCATGAAACGTGATTTTGCATTCCACTCCGGTTCCAGTTTTAAACTCCACTTTGCCCTGCAGTTGATGGCGGCCTATCGAATAAACCGTTTGTATTCCCATTTTGCCGTCTTTTTCAAAATTAAAGCCGGCCGGCGTTCCGGCGCCGTTGTCCGAGTATAATATTTCGATATATTCATTTTCTAATCGTTTTATCGTTATTTTAATTTCGCCTGTTACATCTTCTGTGAAAGCGTGTTTTAGCGAATTAATCATCAATTCATTGAGCGCGAGTGCGCACGGGACTGCTACGTCTATTAATGCAGAAATTTCGGCTATATCGAGTTTCAAAGATATTTTATTTTTATCGGTATCGTAACTTTTAAAAAGAAGTTCGCATAATTCAGGCGTGAAATCATGAAAATAAACGTATGAAAGGTTTTTTGACTGAAAAAGTTTATGGTGAACGAGTGCCATAGTAAAAATACGATTTTCCATATCTTTAAACACTGATGAATAAATGTCTTTACTTTTATAATATGAGCAGAGTTTGAACATCGAGCATATTACCTGCATATTATTTTTTGTGCGATGATAAAGCTCTCTGATAAGTATTTCTTTTTCTTCAATTGATTGTTTGAGCGCTATTTCAATTTTTTTTCTTTCGATAAGTTCGTGCGTCAATTTTTCGTTGGAATTTTTAAGATCATCAGTTCTTTGTTCGACGAGTGTTTCAAGCCGCGATTGAAGGTGGCTTAATTCAAGATGTGTGCGTATTCTGGCCAAGAGTTCATCACGTTGAAAAGGTTTTGGTATGAAATCTACAGCGCCTGCTTCGAATCCTTTGACGCGTTCGTCTTTATCAGTGGAAGCGCTGATAAATAAAACTGGAATATCGCGGCTGGCCGGGTTATTTTTTAAATGAGTGCATACTTCAAATCCGTTCATATCCGGCATGGATATATCGAGAAGCACCAGTTCGGGCAGTTCTGCCGTTACTGAGGCTATGGCTTGTTTTCCGCTCGAAGCCGGCCTTACGGCATAACCTTCCCTCATTAAAATATCGGTCAGCAGTTTCAGGGCGGCCAGTGAATCATCAACCGCCAGTATGCCTTTTCGTTCATTCATCGATTACCTCCTGAATTGATTGAAGCGCGTTTAAAATGGGGTTAAAATTTAAATTATCTGCATAAATTGTAAGATTATCGGCCAGGGTCTTGTTTTGTGAGGCTATATCGTGGATAATATTTTTTATTAAAACGATGTCAAGTTTTATTATAGCGTTTTCGAGTTGAGTGCGGAGCGGCGACGATATTTTTGCCATATCGGCAGTTTCGATCGCTGCGGTGTGTGAGTTGCCCGTTTCTTTTTCGTCATCGCGGATAGCGCAAATTTTAAGGTGCTTTTCTATTACGGCAAATATTCTTTCGGCTGAAAATGGTTTGGCGATGAAATCATTACAGCCGGCGTTAAGCATTTCATGCCGTTCCTCTACGAAAGCATGCGCCGTTACGGCGATAATGACAGTTTCGGAGGAGCCGTCAATTTTTCTGATTTTAGCCGCCGCAGTTAGTCCGTCTAAAACAGGCATGCGTCGATCCATAAAAATAAGGTCAGGTTGATTTTGTTTAAAAAATTCAATGCTCTGCAGGCCGTTTTCAACTTCAAAAAGCTGGAATCCTAAAGGTGCGATAATGCTCACTAAAAGTTGTCTGCTTTCGCGATGATCTTCCACTATAAGTATTTTATATTTGCCGGCGTTTTCAAAGCCTGTAATTCTGCCTTTTTTTGGCGGCGCCAGTTTGGGTATTTTATCGTGATTTACTGGTTTATAAGTTATGAAAAATTTAAATGACGATCCTCTGCCTTTTTCGCTTTTTGCACTGATAATACCGCCGAGGAGTTTTACGTATTTTTGTGTTATAGTCAATCCCAGTCCCGTGCCTTCGCGCGTACCGAGCTGTACGAAAGGCTGGAATATTTTTTCGAGGTCTTCTGTAGCTATTCCCGTTCCGGTGTCGGTAATTTCAAAATTAAGTATGTGTTCTTCGGGACTTTTTTCTAACGAAGCAACGCTTAATTTGATTATAATTTCACCCTTATCGGTGAATTTAATTGCATTGCCGACGAGATTGATTATTATCTGTCGAAGTTTGGCGGGGTCGGTGTTTATAAATCTGGGAAATGAAGATGTTTTATCGAGAGTGAGACTGAGGTTTTTAGTTTCCGCGCGTACTCGGAGCATAGAAATAAGATCACCGATGAGTTCTTCCAGGTCGAAGTCAAAAATTTCAGCTTCTAATTTTCCAGACTCGATTTTTGTTATATCGAGAATATTGTTGATTATAGTGAGTAGATGTTCGCCGGATTTCAGCATCATATTGAGATTTTCTTTTTGATTAGTCGTGGTATTAACGTCCCGGGCCATTATATGAGTGAAGCCGAGTATTACGTTCATTGGCGTGCGAAGTTCGTGAGACATATTAGCTAAAAATAGTGATTTAGACTTATTGGCCATATCAGCAGCTTCTTTAGCGGCGGCCAGTTCATTTGTTCGTTTCATGACCATTTCTTCGAGGTTGTCGCGGTGTTTTTGAAGCTCGGTTTCAACCAACTTGCGCTCGGTAATGTCGTGACCTTCAGGTATTAAAAAAATTATCTTGCCAGTATCGTCTTTAACGGGTCTTAAAGAAAAATCTATGATATGGATTTTGCCTTTCGAATCCTGGTTAGTAGTCTCGAATCGTATTAGTTCTCCGTCAGCCGCTTTTTTAATGGCGATTTTAAGTTTTTCCTGAATTTGTTTTGAATGTGCCCACCAGCAGGTTTCCCAGAATGGTTTATTTATGACCTGTGAACCTGTCATATTGATAAATTTTAGCGATGATTCATTGGCTTCTACTAAAATTCCTTCCGGCGTTAAAAGTCCGATAAATTCGAATGAAAGATCAAAAATAGCCCTCATTTTACTGGCACTTTCCTTTAACTTATCTTCGTTTTCTCTGAGATTTTTCATGGTTTCGGAAAGTTTTTCGGCCATTGAATTAAAAGTGCAGGCCAGAGCTCCTATTTCATCGGTCGAATCTATTTCTACCCGTTGGTCGTAGTTACCGGTTGCGATGGATTCGGACGCCCTGGTTATACGTTGTATTGGAAGGATAACGGTAGCGCCCGTTAATATGCTGATCAAACTGGCCGCCATCGCTATAAATAATCCGGCTATCCACATGATGTTAGTCATTAAGGTTCGTCCCTCGTTTAAAACGTTTTTATAGTTCTGGATTTCGTCTTCGTAGGCATTTACGCCTATTATCCAGTTCCATGGAGCGAAATAAGCCAATCGGGCTATTATTTGCCGTGGTTCAGGCTCGCCGGGGTTTTGCCACGGATAATTTTCGGTAGCCAGTTCGCCGGGGCCGAGATTTATAGCTTTAGATATTATGGAACGGACAATGAAATTACCCTTACTATCAGTTTTGTTGAATATATTTTCTCCGTCGCGTTCTCCATTTTTTGATATTATGTATTGCCCCTTATTTTCTTTAGAACCATCGAGTATAAACACGTAGCCTGTTTTACCGATACCGGTTTTTGAAATAGCCTTTCTTATAAGTGATTCGGCGTTTTTTTGGCGGCGGCCGACGTAAAGCATTCCTATAATGCGTCCCGTATGATCTTTTATGGATTCGTACGCGGTAAGATATTTTTCATTAACTACGAATGCGCTGCCACGGTATGTTCCTTCTTTTAGCACTGAGTCGATAACATAATTAGGCGCTCCGTCAGGATCGACAGCCGGAATATAAGTGCCTATGGCGCGGCTTCCGTTCGATGTTTTAATGGTAGTGGCTACGCGCAGCATATCGCCGTGATCGTTCATACGTTGAAATATTGTGGCTGATCCGCCGGCGAGTTTTACTATCAAATCCAGTAAAGGCGTTTCGATTCCGGAGTCCGGATTCGTGCCGAGCCATTGTTCGCCTAAAATAAATTTAGGAAGGTGAATTTCGTGCGTGTCGCCAGTAAATTGATTTATAGCCTGCCAGGTAATTATTTCTTCTGATAAGTTCAATTTACCGATATTTGCTAATTCATATTTTAAGTAATTCATGGTTCCGTTAATTTGTTCCATTACGGCGTCGTTTTCTGTTTTGATAAGATTGTAAACGCCGTGGATGATATGATCGAGATCCGCGTTTATAAGTTTTTCGACTTCTTTTTGAGCCAGTTCGTCGAATATGCCGCTTTGCCATACCGCAAGGCCAACCAGCGCGGCGGCCGTTATAAACACGCTGCCGGCGCCGAGAAAAATAATTTTTATGCTGAATTTGAGTTTTCTAAAATAATACGTCATAATAAATGGCAATAAAACTGCATATTTATTTAATTTTATTTGACAGTTATGGATTCGATGATTTTTTTAAGTTTGTTTATGTCGAAAGGCTTTACCAGATATGCTATTGGATTGAGTTTTTTAGCCCGCGCAATTGTTTGATCGTCGGAATAGGCCGTTAAAAATAATATTTCGGTATTTTTATTGCAGGCTATAATTTTTTCGGCAGCCTCGATTCCGTCTATTTTTCCGGCTAATTGTATATCCATGCAAATAAGGTCGGGTTTTTCATTCACCCCTCTGGCGACGGCTTCTTCACCAGTGGCAGCGACCTTGCCTATATCATAACCCATGGAATTGAAAAGTAATTTTATTATAAGCGCCGAAGTGGCTTCGTCTTCGACTACCATTAATTTCATATAATACACCAGATTTATATTAATTGTTTAACTAATACTACCAGGATAATGTTACTCTTTTATTATGTTATTGTCAATTTAAAATTTAAATTTTAAAATACCGTCGGGCAATTCCGGCCGGTCGTAATCAGCCGAGTTTTTTATGCATACGGCGGCGGAATAGCCGGGTAAATCCCTGTATAATTTTAATTTATAGTCGAGTTTTATGCCGTTTTTATATGCCGTCGGTTCGTTATTTTCGCCGCGCATCGAAATTTCAACCGCCGCCGGCTCTTCGTTCAGACCTATTCCGGCGCATTTAAGGTAGCTTTCCTTCAGCGCCCATAAATTATGGCAGAATAAAATTTTATCGGGACCAAAGAGTGATTGGATCGTTTTATATTCATTATGCGTATAAACTATTTTTAATTCGTCTATTTTATTATTTGCGTCGATTAATTCGCAGTCGCAGCCTATTTCTATATCGGCCGCTGTGCATATTACAAACTCTCCTGAGTGCGAAACATTAAAATGAAAATTTTCGAGGCCAGCCAGAAAAGGCTTGCCATATTGAGTTTTACTAAAAATTATATCTTCGTTTTTAATTTTCAGCCGTTGGCGGATAATCGCGCGGGTAAGCAATTCTCCGCCCATCGAAAGCATAAAATCCGATTCATTGCGAAATTTGCGCGACCACTCGAGCCGCTCGGCGGATACAAGTCTGGCGGCGGCTTCAGACTTTATAAAATCATAATTTTCTTCAATATTAAGCGCGTATAATTCGATCATGTTATTCTGCCTTTTTAATTTATAATAATTATAACACATTTATATTGTGGCTACAAGGCCGTTTAAGACTCCAGGGCCGTTAAGACCGCGACGGGGGAAAAGAA
>DIVV01000078.1:9136-9395 GCA_002423385.1 bacterium UBP16_UBA6123 | reverse complement strand
GCTTGCTTGTTTGCATGTGCGTGCTAAAAGAGCGCTGCCGTGACTATACGTTATTGCTCGCGGTAAAAAATTACCGTAAATCGAGTCTAATAATTGCATTGCTAAAATTTAATAATTGGCTCTGCAAATTAATTCTATCAAATAAATTTAATAATACTTTTGTATAGTAAAAGCTGTTACGCTTAAAAGTCTCACCGTGAGCCGGAATATTAAGTTCCAGCGGTGCGTAAATGATACGCCTTCGCGCGCGTTGCGCGCG
>DIVV01000078.1:0-9107 GCA_002423385.1 bacterium UBP16_UBA6123 | reverse complement strand
TGCGCGCGGAGGCAAAACTAACAAATAGCAAGAAAGAAGTTTATGGCAGGATAGAAGAAAGAAGAAAAAAGAGAAAGAGAGAGAGAAGAAAGAAAGAGAGAGAAAGAGAAAGAGAGAGAGAGAGAGAGANNGGAAGAGGAAGAGGAAGAGGAAGAGAACAAGGGAATAAAAGAATTTTTTAAAAAAAGTTTTGTCAGAAGTTTTCAGGCATGAAAGAACGAATGACGACTCCCCCAAAAAAATCAGGGAGAGATTGGGAGGCTATGGAGGGAAAGAGAGGGTCTTCGACCCTTTCTTTCCCTCCATCACGGTCTTATAAAGATCTTATAACGGTCTTGTATTGGAGCTTGAACTCGTTAAAAACTCATAAAACGCCATAATTAAAAATTACACGATTAAAACATGATTAAAATTTCTTGAATATAGGCGTTAAAAATGTTATAATATTTCTTCTATGGATACTAAAAAGAAAAGAATAATACTTGTAATCAGCGATTCACTCGCGGTTATATCGTCTTTGTTCATAAGTTTATTTATCACGGTATATCTAGACCGCGGAATGATTCTTCTTCCGGCCCGTTATAGCGAGTATTCGCTTTTTGCTACATTTGTAATCGTGAAAGTAAGCACATTTTATTTTATGGGGCTTTATAATCGTATATGGCGTTATGCTTCCGTTGACGATCTGATCAATATATTCAAGTCGATTATAGCCAGTTCGTTTATCATCATCACATATATTTATTTTATCCAGGCAAGTTTTCCGCGTTCGGTAATGGCTCTGGATATGTTTATAACTTTTTTTCTGGTCGGATTTTCGAGGCTTTTGCTCAGATGGCGCTATGAATATTTATATCTGCGTAGAAGGCCGCCGGCGGAAACCGTTAAAACGATCTTTATTTATGGCGCGGGCGATGCGGGTGAAATGATAATTCGTGAAATGCTCAAACATCCAGAGCTTGGTTACAAACCTGTCGGCATTATCGATGACGACCGCGATAAAAAGGGCATGAAAATGCATAATCTACCAGTTTTAGGCGGCCGCGAATCACTGGCGGAACTAGCCGCCGATTACGGCGTTACTGAAATTATCATAGCCATACCTTCGGCTACGGGGGCGGACATGAAACCTATAATAGCGGCGTGTTCCGACGCTAAAATAGGAGTTAAAACGGTGCCGGGCGTTTATGAATTAATTGATGAAAACGTTTATCTGTCGCAGATACGCGATGTTAAAATCGAGGATTTACTGGGCCGCGAGCAGGTCGATTTGAATATTCATGAAATTAAAAATCACATACAGGGAAAATCCATATTAATAACGGGTGCCGGCGGTTCGATCGGCTCTCAGATTGCCCGTGAAGTTATTAAATTCAAGCCCGAAAAAATTTATCTTATCGGCCGCGGCGAGCACAGCGTTTATCTTATCGACAACGAGCTTAATATCGATTATCCGAATGTAATGCGCGAGGTTATAATCGCCGATATACAGGATCGCGCAAAAATAGAAGACGTTTTTTCAAAGCGCCGCATCGACGTAGTTTTTCATGCAGCCGCATATAAGCATGTGCCCTTGATGGAATCGCATGCCGACGAGGCGGTTAAAAATAATATAATTGGAACAAAAACCGTCGCGGATGCCGCTTCTAAATATGGAGTCTCGACTTTTGTTATGATTTCGACCGATAAAGCCGTTAATCCGACTTCGGTTATGGGCGCATCGAAGCGCGTCGCTGAAATGTATGTTCAATCGAAGGCGCACACTTCGAAAACTAAATTCGTCGCGGTCCGTTTTGGAAATGTTCTGGGGTCGCGCGGTTCGGTCATACCTTTATTTAAAAAACAGATCGAGGCAGGCGGCCCGGTTACCGTTACGCATCCTGAAATCACCCGTTATTTTATGACCATACCCGAAGCGGCTAAATTAGTCGTGCAGGCTTCGGTTATGGCTAAGGGCGGCGAAATTTTCATACTCGATATGGGCAAGCCGGTTAAGATAGCTGATCTTGCGCGCGATCTGATAAGGCTTTCGGGTTTTGAGCCGGACAGCGATATAGCGATAAAATACACCGGCCTGCGTCCGGGTGAAAAATTATATGAAGAGCTTCTAACGGCTGAAGAAGGCACGATGCGCACCGTACACAGAAAAATTTTCATAGCCAGAAAGCAGGAAATTAACGCTGATATCCTCGAAAAGGAAATATCGGCATTAGAGCGCTTCGCGCACAATAATAATCCGTTTCAGATAAAGAAAAAGCTGATTCAAATTACCGGAAGTTATAAGCCCGAAGTGCTGGAGCGCCGTAAGAAAAACCGCGTGAATACAGATAAAAAAGCCGGCGAATAATTCGAGGAAAACAGCGAGAATCATCTGACGGAAACCCTTGACACCGCTAAAAACTTATGGTAGAATTACTACATGGAAAATTTAATGAAAAATATTAAAATAAATAAATATATACTATATTCGCTCGCCTTAATATACTTGTTTTCATTCGCTCAGTTCATGGTATCTGAGCACGATGTTTGCGAAGAAGGTCATTCACATCAAAAACAATGTCCGCTTCATAAAAATTGCTGCGGTTCGTCGCATCTTAGCAATCCCAACGCGGCCGCCGTAGAATATGAAAGTTTACTGCCGGCCATGCAGCAAAGCGGCGTAAATAAACCTGGAGTTTTTTCTTTTATTGAAAATCTTTTCACTAAATCTATTTTTCATCCTCCTAATTTTATAAACACATCTATCTGATAATCTTGCAAAGCAATGGTTTATTTCTCTTTGTATTAATTTAAATAATTAAATAATAAATGTTTTTTTGTTTTGATTGCCAGGCGATCAAATAGCGGTTGAGTATTCGTTTTAAAGCGATTACATCGTATCGCCGCGTTATTTATCATTTATTACTCATAATTTATAATTTATCTTTCATTTAAGCGGAGGAAAAATGCGTATAGTTCAATTAATCATATTAATCATTTTCAGCTTATTTTCATCGATCGCGCCGCTGATGGCAAATAACGGCGGAAGCGAAACTTTGAAACGGTTTAACGACAATTTATGCGAAAATAACGCTGAAATTCAATTTTTAAAGTCGGAGCTTTCAAGTTTTGAGCTTGAAATGCGCGCCGCGTCGAAAAAATCACCATTAATGCTCGAAATCGAAGGCGAGCGGTCTTTAGAAAGCGGCGAGGAAAAAAAATATCAAACTAAAAATATAGAATTTTCTAAATCATTCGGGGCAACTGACGGCGGCGGGCTTACTAAAAGAATAAATTCACTGGAATCTAAGATTAAATATGAGCGGACGCACCGGGCGATCGAAGAGGTTATATATGATTCTTACGCCGCTCTTATAAGCGCCCGAAAAACCGCTTATCAGAAAAAATTGGCCGTCGAAAATCTTAAAATAGCCGAAAATATAATAGCCGCGGTTACTCAAAAATATGAAGTGGCGCTGGGCTCTAAAATGGAAATCGAACAAGCCGCGCTGGATTATGAAGTCCAGTTTTTAAAGCTGATAGATATTTCCGGCGGATTTAAAATTCAGAAAGCCACGCTGGAGATTAAAAACGGCGTCGAAGAAAACGGGCTTTACAATAAAATTTTTGAAAGTTTTTTAAATTCAGATTTAACTTCCGAAGTGGAGTCTTTATTAAAAACATCCGATAAGCCGCTGACCGGCGCACCGGCGTTTTATGAAGCCGCCCTCGCGCGGCGGCGTGATTTAAAAGCCGTCTCATATGAAATAGAGCTGCTGGCCGCCGCTATCGATAGTCAAAAGCGCTCAGGTTCGCCTGAATTCAATCTCGGCATTTTCAGAAGTATCAACGATTTAAGCGAAGTCGAGCGCGGCGTGAAGCTGAGCGTTTCGATACCGCTTTATGATTTCGGCCGCCGCAACGATTCGTTAAGGGCGCTCAGGGCTAAATTATCGGGATACGGCTCTATCAGGGACGCTAAAAGTTATGTGTACGAGCATACTAAAAGAAGCGTGCTTATCGATATTACCGAAAAATATAATTTATGCCTGCTTAACCGTCAAAAGTTGATAAGGCTTTCTGATTCAGCGTTTCAAAAAGCCTCGCGGCTGTTAAATATGGCCGCCGTCGGATATGCCGAAGGCGCGACGACGCTTTTAGAATATCAGAGCGCGAAAAGAAGTTATTTTGAATTTTACGAACAGCTTATCACGGCTGCGCTCGATTTTGACATATCTTTATTGGAGCTTCGCCGGGCCTGCGGTATTGCGCCGGATGAAAACTACGATATAATGAAGCGCTTTATTCAATGATGGAATAATTAAAATAGGGGGCGATCCTGATGAATATTATTAAAAATGAATATATCTTGCCGCGGCTGCTTTTAGCCGCCGCGGTTTTATTTTTTTCGGTTTTAACTGTTGCGGGAAGTATAGATTTTTCGCGGGCGCTGGCTGCGGGCGATAAAACCGCCGGCCACGTTCACGGGGCGGACTGCGCCGGCGGGCATGAAAATGAGCCGGCCGTTTACGAAACTTACAGTATAGAAGACCGTAAAGCGGTTGCGCCGGTGGTTGCTGGCGGCGGTCGGGAGCATGAAGACCACGAAAAAGAAAGTATAGAGCGGCAAAGCGCGGGGCACGAAGGACATGGACATGAAAGTCAGGCGCAGCAGGAACCGGGACATGAAGGCCACGATCACGCGGCCGGCGGCGCTCACGAAAAAAGCGCCGTGGAAGTTAAAATCGACGGTCTGATCGAGGAAAAAGTCAAAGTGGAAAACGTTTATGAGACGGTGAAAGCTAACGCCGTCGTGAAATTTCATCCGCAGCATTACGCGGGCATCGTTTCATGCGCGCCCGGCCGCGTCAGGCACATTAAAGTGCAGCTCGGCGATAAAGTGAAAAAAGGCGATGAGCTTTTAGTTATCGAGTCGGTTGAAATTTTTAACGCGAAGGTCGATTATTTAAAAAATTTGAACCGTTACGAAGTGGCGCTTTCTAAATATGAAAATATAATAAAAATGGGTGAACTCGGCTCATTTACCAACAAAAACGTCGAAGAATCCAACGACGTGCTTGCCGACGCCCGCTCGCAATACGAAAAAGCTTTGCTCGCGCGTGAAACTGCATCTAAAAAATACGGCCGCGTTAAAAAACTCGTCGAGTCTGGCGTTTCTTCGCGCTCCGAACTCGAAGCTTCGGAAAACGATCTTAAAAGCGCTTCCATTGAAGTTGAATCGCTGAAATCAAGGCTCGATAACGCTCAAAAATCTATGTCACGCGTCGAAAAATTAAGCGATTCTAAAATATCTTTAAAAAAAGAAACCGCGGATATACAGATGGAATTTTACGAGGCTAAGCAAAATTACGAAATTTCGCGCAAATATCTTGCGATAGTCGGAGTGGAATGCGAGCCGGGCGGTCCCTGCCGCGACCACGAACTCGGCACTTTTTCGCTATATTCGCCGATCGAAGGAATCGTAATCGAACAAAATGCCGCAATAGGCGGCAGTATCGATACGCAGACGCCGGTTGTGTGCGTCGGCGATTACGACGCGGCGGTTATAGACATCGATATTTATGAAAAAGACGTTGCTATGGTAAAAAACGGTCAGCGCGTTGAAGTTGAAAATATATACGGTAAAATAATAGCGGGCCGTATAAATTACATCAGTAATATAGTTGATCCGAATACGCGCACTCTGAAGGCGCGAGCCGAAATAAACGAAAATTCCGGTTTGCTCAAAATCGGCGAATTCGTTAACTGCTCGATATTTACGGCGGAGCGCAAAAACGCCGTTACGGTTTTGCAGTCGGCGGTTATAGAGGATGAAGGCCGGTTTTTAGTTTTTGTGAATCACGGCGGTTCGTACGCTAAAGTTCTGGTGAAACCGGGCCATTTTTTTAGAGACCGCGTCGAGATAATCGAAGGTTTAAAGCCGGGTAATTCGGTTGTGACCGTTGGTAATTATCAATTGATGAATATGTCTTTATCGACGAAGCTCGAATTAAACTGTGATTCATGTAAATAAAAGGCGGTTGATTGTAAATGCTGACTGATATAATTAAATTCTCAATCAGGTCGCGTGTCCTGATTTTTATTCTTACCGCCGTTATTTTTATTATCGGCGTGCGATCGGCTTATAAAGTAAGGCGCGATATATTGCCGGATCTGGCCATACCCATAATAACCCTTGTAATCGAAAACCATTCGCTCGGACCTGAAGATATGGAATTTCTTATAGCGCGTCCGCTCGAAGCGGCGCTGCGCGCGGTTGCCGGCGTAAATAAGGTCGTGAGCGTTTGCGGGCCGGGACTTCTGTCGGTGAGTATCGAATTCGACTGGGACAGTGACGCCTGGCGGATAAGGCAGTCCGTATCCGAAAAAATAGCGTCGGTCCAATCGTTATTTCCAGCCGGGACGGAAGTTTCTTCGGTCGGCACCGCCACTTCGCGCATGGCCGAGGTTTATGAGTTTTATATTACCGGCGATACCAACGAGATGGCGCTTCGGGAAATAGCGGATTTTTTAATTAAACCGAAGCTGCAGGCGGCTTCAGGGGTAGCTAAGGTCAGGACTTTCGGCGGCGACCTCAAGCAATACCAAATATTAGTAGATCCTAATAAACTCAAAAAATTCGGTTTGTCGCTCGCTCAACTCGAAGCGGCCGTTGAAGAAAATAATCATAACTTCACCGGCGGCATATTCGCCACTTTCGGTATTGAATATATAATCCGCGGCATAGGCGCGATTAAAAACCCGCGTGAACTCGAAAATATTATTATCGCATCGTCGGGAGGCGTTCCCGTATATCTTTCAGCAGTCGCCCGCATAATCGAAGGGCCGGCGCTCAAACGAGGGCTGATGGAGGTAAACGGCCGCCGCGTCGTGTCGCTGACCGTTTCAAAGCAACCCGAAGCCGATACCGTCCGCGCAGTCGATTCATTGAAAACCGCTATAGCCGAAATTATCCCGTTCTTACCCGCCGGCATTAAACTCGAAGCGTTCTTTAATCAGGCTGATTTAATTAAAGAAACTTCCAAAAACCTTGTCGAGGCGATGTTGATAGGCGCCGTGGCGGTTATTATCGTTTTATTCCTGTTTATGAATAATTTTATCGCTACCTTCGTTTCAGCCGTTACGATACCGCTTTCAGTTGCCGTCGTTTTTTATTTAATGCGTTTATTCGGGGTTTCGGCGAATGTAATGTCGCTCGGCGGGCTGGTTGTCGGGCTCGGAATATTAATCGACGCATCGATCGTTATATGTGAAAATATTTTCAGGCATATCGAGTCTGAAAAACTCGATAATTACGATTCGGTAGTTACAGGCTCGGCGGAAGTTTTCAAACCCGTTCTGACAAGCACTCTTATAATATGCGTCGTATTCATTCCACTGGTCACCCTTGGCGGATTCGAAGGAAGAATATTTTCGCCTTTCGCTTTTACCATGATAGCCTCCATTTTCGTCGGGCTGCTTCTTTCATTTCTGCTGGTGCCGCCGCTTATTTTCACTATGATTTCAATGCGCAATAAACCGGCGAAAGCCGGAAAGCATTATATAGCCGAATGGTTCGTTAAAATTTATTCGCCCGTTCAGCGAAAAGTTATAGCCAGCGGCAATAAATTTTCTTTTTTTGTACTGGCGTTATTTATTTTATCGATTGTAATATTATTTAACCTGCCAGTCGAACTTTTACCCTCGATCGATGAAAACGCCATAATGATAAGCGTGGTAACGCCGCCCGGTTCGAGCCTTGCAGAAACCGCGCGTCTTACTAAAATTGCCTGCGATAAACTCAAAGACGTGCCGGACGTCGAAGCGGTGCTGCAAAGAAGCGGACGCGCCGAAGGGTCCGATTGCATAGAAGGCGTTAACGTGTCGGAGCCTTATATTAAATTGGTCGCGCGCAATAAGCGCACGCACTCCGTAGAAGAGCTTTTCGCTATCATGAACGAGCGCGTGAAAGATATACCCGGTATCCTTGTTATCTTCACTCAGCCGCTGGCTAACCGTATCGAAGAAACCCTTTCAGGTACCGCGGCTAAATTTTCGATTAAATTATTCGGCCACGATCTCAGGGTTCTTTCCGAAAAAGGAAACGAACTTTTAGAGCTTATATCAACGGTGCCCGGCCTTACTAACCTTCAACTGGAGCAGACGCAGGGTGTGCCGACTATCGTTATCAGGCCGGACAGGGTTAAGGCGGCAAAATACGGGCTGAATATCGAAGATATCGCGCGTACCGTCGAAATGGCCATAGAAGGCAAAACCGTTTCACGCGCTTTAAACAACGGCCGTGAATATGATATCGTGGTGCGCATAGATGAAGGGTTCCGAAAAAAAATATCGGATATAGGCGAATTATATATAGACACTCCGTCTTTCGGTAAAGTGAAACTCGGCGAGATCAGCGAAATAACTTCGGTCAAAGGCCCCGGCTCGGTTAAACGCGAAAATATGCAGCGCCGTATTCAAATTAACGGCAGTATATCAGGCCGCGATTTATTTTCGATTACAGGCGATATCCAGAACAAACTTTCAGGCCTCAGCCTGCCGGATGGCTATTTTATTTCATTCGGCGGTAATTACGAAAAACAGGTAAGAATGATAAACGAAATAATATACGCTTTCATGCTCGCGCTGATAGGCGTTTTTGCCATATTATTCGTGTCTTTCGGAAGCGCGGCGCAGTCGGCGCTGATAATAGCCACCATACCGCTTGCGCTTATGGGCGGTGTTTTCGCGCTGTTTATAACCGGCATGCCGCTTAACGTTTCTTCTCTGGTAGGGCTTATCGCTCATTTCGGGCTTTCGGTGCAAAAAGGCGTCATACTCGTTGAATATATCAATGATTTGAGGCGCAGCGGCCATAATCTGTTTTCGAGCGTCATTAGAGCCGGCAAAATAAGACTCAGGCCGGTTATGATGACCACCCTTACGACCGTCTTCGCCGTGGTTCCGATCGCCGCCGGTTTCGGGGCGGGAGCCGAAATGCAGCAGCCGCTCGCTATAGTGTTGATAGGCGGCCTTATAACCTCGACTATTTTTACTTTGTTGCTGCTGCCTCTGTTTTATGGTTTTACCGAAAAACGCTATCTATAAGAACGCGACGGGGGAAAAGA
>DIVV01000151.1:226-9058 GCA_002423385.1 bacterium UBP16_UBA6123 | reverse complement strand
CACGGTAATGCTCGGCAGCACATCTGTCTTTATTACGGCCCTTAAAATTATTATTTGACTTGTTTGAAAAAGTTTATTTAATTTGATTAGACTAATAAGACTCGATTTGCGATAGTTTATACCGTGAGCCGTTACGTTAAGCCGCATTAAGCCGTTATTGCTCCGCAGGCGCGTGCATGCACGCGCCTGCAAACAAACAAGCTGGCAGGAAAGAACAGAACTGCCGAATAAAAGAATAAAAGAAAAGAAAAGAAAAAAAGATGAATGAAAACGAAATAAAATGAAATAAAACAAACGGCACACAGAAAAAGCTATCGACAAACTGACAGTAAAGCGTCAGGCAATTTGCCGAATGAGGGAGGGTTTCAGGGAGGGAGAAAGGGTTGCTAACCTTTTCTCCCTCCCTGAAAAAATCAGTTATTTCAATTAATTTTTTTTGTGATGATTAGTATATTAGAATTATTTAATCTTTTATATTCGACGCTATCGGAGAGTTTTCTGATTAAATGCATTCCGAGGCCGCCGATCTGACGTTGCATTATATCGGCGTCGGTGTCGGCCGCTTTGATTGTAAGCGGGTCGAAGGCCGCGCCGTCGTCGGAATATTGGATGGTTAAAAGGCCCGGCGAATGCGTGAATTTAATTTCTACCGCGCCCTGTTCATTTTCGGCGTAAGCGTACGAAACGGAATTAATGAATAATTCTTCCAGCATTAAATTTATTTCACAGGCCGTCTTTACGCCTATATTCCATAATTCGTCAAGTTCTTCTACGAACGCTACGATCGCGTCTAAGTCAACCCGGTCGTTTTTAACTCTTATTATCTTGCTAGTTTCCATTTTAATAACCGGTCCTTGTTATTATTTTAACTTCGATTCATTTTTGATTTATTAGTAAAATTTAACTACGGTGATGGTTATATCGTCGGATTGATCGGCGCCGCGAGTGAACTCCGTTATATCTTGCGAGACGGTTTCGATTACCTTGCGCGGTTTCTGACCCGCCGCTTTTACCAGCAGATCGAATAAGCGTTTATCGCCGTAAAAAGAGCCGTCGCTGCTTACAGCCTCGTTAACTCCGTCGGTGAATAAAAATATTGAATCGCCTTTTTCGAGTTTGGCCTCGAAGTTATTGTATTCGCGTTCGATTATTCCGAGCGGCATGTCTTTAGGCGCGGGAAATTCTTCGATTTTAAAATTTTTGCGCATGAAATAAGGCGGGTTATGTCCAGCGTTGGCGTAATGCAGTACGCCGGTTTTAAGGTTGAGCATGGCAAGAAAGAAGGTTACGAACATCGCGCTTTCATTGTCCTGGCAGAGCGCTTCGTTCATGCTTTTTAAAACGTCGCCCGGCTTCATATTTTTGGTCGTTTTAGCGCGCAGAAGCGTGCGCGTGATCGCCATGAAAAGAGAGGCGGGAACGCCTTTATCGGAAACGTCGCCTATCGCCACGCAGATCATGTCGGTGTCCAGAAAGAAGAAGTCGTAAAGATCGCCGCCGACTTCTTTGGCCGGTTGAAGGATGGCGTATATATCGATATCGGGCTGGTCGGGAAACGGCGGGAATATCTTTGGAATGATGCCCATCTGTATATCGCGCGCGATTTTAAGCTCACTCTGGATTTTTTCCTTTGCCTTGGTGGTTAATTCAAAATTTAATATATACTCTTTCAGGGCCTTCTGCATCTGGATGAATGAATTATTAAGAATGCCGACTTCGTCGCGTGAAGTTATTTCGGGTAGTTTAACGTCGAAATTGCCGGCGCCGACTATTTTAGTAATATTAGCCAGCTCGTTGAGCGGTCTGGTAACTTTGTTAGAAATATAAGTGATGACGAAAAACAGGACGAAAATGCCGGATAAAGCGAAGGCGATAATTATATTCATAAGCGTGTTGAGGTCGTTGAAAAGCTCGTCGGATGGAATGACGACGGCTATTGACCAGTTCGACGATTTAAGCGGTACGAAGTAAAGCCAGCAGTCCTTATTTAACATGGCGTTAGTTACCGGATAAAATCCTGATTCGCCTTTGATCATTTTACGGCCGAGGCTCCTTAAATAAGAATCTTTATTTTCGTCGGCTATAGTAAAAATACTTTCATTCATTATCCAATTTTTTTGAGGATGAGTAATGATATTACCGAATTGCGAAATTAGAAAGCCGTAACCGCTGTCGAAAATTTTAATCGAGGCCATTATATTTTCAAGCCAGTCGAGCGACATATCGACCGTTACTACGCCTCTTAATTTTTTGCCGTCGTTCGTTTTAATATAAAAAGGCGCCGAATAGGTTGACATTACGGCGTTACCGGCGCCGGTGTCGTAATATGGCTCGGTCCAGACGGCGCGTCCGAGTTGTTGAGGGATTTGATACCAGTCCATGAAAAAATAATCGTAAGCGCTGCCGCCAATGCGGTTGACGACTACTTCGCCGCTCTTATTTTTCGAGGAGTAAAGCGCGTAATAATCCGCGTCCGTTTCGAAGGCGCGCGGCTCGAAAGCTACGCAACTGCCGTAAATTTCGGGATTGTCGGCGACGAGCGTGGATAGCATGGACTTGAGCTCTTCTTCGTTGTAAGTGGAATTTTCAAGCATGCGGGCGAAATTGTGCGGGATTTTCTGAACCGACATTAAAAAGCCCTCTATTTTATTCGCCGCCGAGTAAGTTAGATTTTTAGCGCTTATTTCGACGTTTTTTAATAAAAACGCTTTCGATACGTTATAGTCATACGCGAATATCACTACGAAAATGATTATAGTGAAGGTTAATATGAAAAAGCTTAACTGGAAGGCTATTTTTTTATTTTTTAACATCTGATGCCGCCTGATTTATATAAAAAGTTTTAAAATCCGGAATCGCTTCGATTATTTTATGCTCGAGCAGTATGGAGGCCACGCGCAGGTAGTCGGCTTCGTCGAGCTCGCCGATGGAGCGTTTTATATTTGCCGGCGAAATGATATCGCACATTCTCGAAAGCATCCAGCGCTGCTGCGGCTTATTTGCGGTTATATAAGCGCGATTCATATATTTGAGCGTTATTTCGACAGCCTGCTCTTCGTTGGCGAAAGCGTAAATCCAGCCTTCGATGGAGGCTTTAACGAAATTACGGCACAGTTCCGGGTCGCGCGCGTAAGTTTCTTCGAGGCAGTATATGCCGTCTTCTGGCAGGTTTAAATCGTTTTCAAAGAATAAAAACGTTGACAGCTCTTCTTCGTCGATGCCTGAGCTTAATATTTTATAATATTCGTTGTACCACATTGTGACAAGCGCGTCTATACCGTCTAACAGAAATAAATTTACCGTCGAATTCAGCGGCACGATCTCCATATTAATGTCGTGTCTTTTTAAAAATTCGAGCAGCGGCCCGCGCGGATCGTTGCGCCAGTAGCCGATACGCTTTGCGTTTAAGTCTTTTATGTTATTAATTCCATTTTTCTTTTTAGCTATTATAACCAGCGCCGAGCGCTGGGAAGTCTGGCCGATATTTATCAGCTTAAGGCCCCTGCCGCGGAATTCGATAGCCTGCGAAAGCGGCATCGTGATGAAATCGACTTTTTTTTCTTCGAGTTTTTTCGGACCCGGCGCGTCGAGCTGACACTGTATTATTTCAAGATCGATTCCGTATTTTTTATAGATTCCGATTTCGTAGGCCATATAATAACCGGCGAATTGCGCCTGCGGAAGCCATTGCGGCACGAATACCGCTTTTTTTAAAGACTGAGCGCAAAGCCCGCCGGGAGAAGTGAGCTGCAAAGATGAAATCAATAACAGCAATAAAGATAATAAGACCGTCCGGGAGCGTAAAAACGAAAATATTTTATCAGTAAACATTGTATCCTTCCGTTAAGTGTTAAATTATATAAAAAAATAAGATTATTATAAATACATCAATTTAGTGGGTATATTTTACCTTATTATCGGTTAAATGTCAAAATAATTTTTGTTGATTTTTGTTAAATAAGCAATTTACATTGTTAAAAAAAATAAAGTATAATATTTAAAAATCGGTTCCCGTTCGATTGTAATAAACTAAAAATTAAATTGAAAGGATAACTCTTATGAAGAAAACTCTAACGGTGGCGGCTATATTGTTCATTTTATCGATCATGTTTTCATTCGCGAACGCCGGCGACCATTATAGCGGCGAATTATCCGAACTTGCAGGCGCAGGCCGAGAAGCGGAACACGTCAGAAAAACGATTGAAAAGTTGAATTCAATTATTTTAAAAGAAAAAGACGAGGATATTAAAAAAGATTTGTTTGAAGTTATTAATGACCTCGAAAAAACAAGGATGACTTTAGAAAATTTGAAAAAATCGATGAAGGCATATTTAGTGAAGAACAATAAACTGTCGAAGCACTATGACGAAATGATCAAAAGATATGCGAAATGCAATGCCTGCAACGGGCTGGGTAATCTTTACGGCCGCTCATGTAAAATTTGCGGCGGCGACGGCATTTTATCGGTTTCAAATGAGATCGAATTCAGTAAAATTTGCGATAAATGCGAGGGCGCCGGAATTCTGCACGATGATAAAAACGCCGGCGAGGCAAGCCGCGAAAGCCGCGTTCATTGCGGTCATGAAAAATGATGATAAATTATAAAATAATAAAAAGAGCATATAAATAACTAAATTTTTCGAAAATATTCTGAAATTTCAACCAATTATTTTTTCTCGAAATAGCCGGCCGCTATTAGCGCGGTTATATAAAACGCGCATCCAAGAGCGAATGCCGAAGTTATGCCGAAGGCAAGCGAAACCGCCACGGCGGCGACTGAAAATAATACCGAAAACGCTCCGTTGACGCCGAAAAACCATGGAATTAAAGCGGAATGCCTGGCGGTCGAAAATTTTAAACCCATAGGAAAGGGCATTCCCATGAAAATTCCGGGAATAAATACCAATAAAGCGGCCGTCGCGATGCGGGCGTTATTGTTCGCGCCGCACAGCGAATCGGTTATTAACGGAGTCGAAACGCCGATGAGTGAAAGGACTATAATGACGGCCAGCAGGATTTTTTTAATGGCGCCTTTTCCTTCGAGTTGCAGCGCGGCTGAAATATAGCTGCCGCAGCCGCCGGCTATTAGAAGCGTAAAAAGCACTACCAGAAGGCCGTAAACCGGATGGCCGAGAAAAGTATTGAGTTTCTGCATTAAAGAAATTTCGATTAACATGAAACCCGCGCCTATAGATGAAAAGTAAAATAAAAAAGGCAGCGCGCTCCGGCCGGGCTTAATCTGCGAGCCGATCGCTAAAGGCGCAAAGACACATAGCATCGTTAGCGTAAAAACTATAAAAAGCAAAACCGCCAGCACCGTTATTGCTTTCATATTCGCGGTTCCAACTATTCCCTGATCGCTGAGCGTGCGGTTGAATATATTTGAAAACCTCAACATATTAAAGAAAAACGGCCGGTCGTCGCCCGGCGCGCTTATGTCGATAGGAAAGGCGGCGATAAAATCCTGTCTGCCCGTTTCGGCGAGGATGCGGCCAAGGTTTTCGTCGGCGCAGGCGCGCGGGCCGGCCAGAATATCAAAACCGAGTTCAGCGGCGCGGCTTTCCGCTTCGTTAATTTCAGTGGCGCTGAAAGGCTCTTTTTTTACGATGATCGTTCCGATTCCGTCGGCGCCGCCAGCCCTATTCTTTTTTAACATATACACATGTTCGCGGGGATTTTTAATTCCGGCCGCGGCGAGAGATTCGGCGGCTAGCGCGGCGAGCCGGTAAATTTCGCCGGGATTTCCCGGATAATACCAGCGTGAAAATGTTATCATTCCGTCTCTGGTCAGGCGCTCTAAAAAGAGCTTCCATGCTTCTTTCGTGTATAGCGAGTTTTCGCTTAAAACGAAGGCGCCTGAAGCCGTCGCGGCCCACGTGTCAACCAGCGAAACCTGTATTATGTCGTATTTATCCTGATTGCGGGCGGCGAAACTTCGCGCCTCGTCGTTTACAAAAGATACCCCGTTTATCTTATCGAGATGGCCCGTGAAATCGCCGAAAACTTCGTTGACGGCTTTTAATATATCACCGTTGATTTCGACCGCGGTAATAGATTTACTGCCGAAAGCCATTGCCGAAAGAACGTCGCGCCCGCCGCCAGAGCCTATTACAAGAATACGTGCGCCGGTTTTTAGATAATGGGCGAAATTTATTATATCGTATTTTAAAAATTCAACTTCACTCGTCTCGCCCTTGAAATTAGTTAAGGGAGTTCCAGCGAGCGCGTCGATAAAAAGCATCAACTGCTTAACGCGCTTTTTATCCCGTGCATAAGTTTCGCTGAACTGCCAGCCGAAAGGGATTTTTTCTTCGTTTATATCTCCGCTTACCGTTATTCTTGAAAATGAATTCCATTTTTCGAATATTACGTTTTCTTCGAATTCACCCTTGACTAAATGAAGCGTGAAAAAATTCCAGTTATAGTTAGCCGCAGCGCCCGCCAGGATTAAAACCGCGCAGGCGAGCGAGACGCGCCTTAAATTCCGGTTATTTTCAAATCCGCCGAAAGTATAGGAGGCGGTCGCGGCAAAAAAAGCCGAGATAATTACCGAAGTTGGCCCGCCCGCTATATCGATTACGAAGATGAAAGCTACGCAGCCGCAAGCCGCGCCGATTAAATCAAAGGCGTAAATACGCCCGGCGTCGTCTGAAAATTTTTGAATGGCTAAACTTATCACCGCGCCCCCGAAAGCGAAAGGCACGGCTATGACCGCGCAGACGAAAAATGCCGAAATGAGCCACCATGCATTTAAATCTTTTGTGGTGAAAAACGGTTCCACATTCTGCTGGGCGGCGAAACTTAAAATTATTCCCAGCGCCTGAAACAGCGAGCCGAGCGAAAGGCTATACAAAGTGCCGTGCCTGGCAAAAAAGCCCGGAAATAAATAGACGGCAAGTGAGCCCGCCGTGATTCCGAACATCGCTACCGATACTATTAAAAAAGCGAAGTGATAATACATCGTAACGCTGAATATTCTCGTCAGAAGAATTTCATACATTAAAAGCGAGAGTGAAACCAGATATATAGAGGCGTATATATTTTTGCGAGCCATTTATAAACTCCTTAAGTCATTTTTTTTGACGAATATATGTTCCGGCCTTGTTTTCATCCCGCTTACCGGGTAAAAATATTCGTGATTGAAAACCGGCGCTCTATAATCGTAATTTTTTCGAATGAGGTCCATATGGGTAAATTTAAAATTATCGACTATTATTACTTCGGCTTTTTTACTTGATATGTAATCAATAAGCGCTTCATTTATAGTTTTGAAGTTTTTGCCGTCTTTATCGCTTCTTAAGATGTCAAATACCGCCATCTGATGTGCCTGCGGCCCTTTTTTGCCCGCCGCAAGCGTGAGATACGGATGGTAAGGTATATAGATCTCGCCTTCATAGGCTGCAATTTTTTCTATGATGGCGTCTCCGGCTGTAAGATCATTTATTGATGGGATATAGATGAACGGATTATAAATTAAAAGAAGCAATTGAGCCGTTAATAGCGTTTGAATCAGACAGAGCGGCACGGAACTTTGCCGGCCGGTTTTTAAATAATAACCGAGCCTTTCACCCGCGGGTTTTAATGCTAATGCTGAAAGAAGAGCGAATGCCGCGCAGGCCGGCATTAAAACGTTGAGATAACCGCCTTCATGGAGGCGCGCGAGCCAGGAGGCCGAAATTAATCCTGCCGCCAGTGATAAATAAAAACCGGGCCGGTTGTTTTCATCTTTAACGAAGTAAATATTTATTAAATAAAAAAAAGATAACGCCACAGCGGCAGGAATTTTCGGTAGTAAATCGCCGGACCAGAACCCGTAAATAAGAGTTTTATCTATCGCGTGCGCCGCCGGAAGATAATAGGCGTAGTAGCTAAAAAAAATTATCCGAACGGACGTTAAGAATTAAAACCGCCGCGGCCGAAGAAATCGAGGAAACCGCGATGAGCGGAAAATATTTCTTGAAATCGGTAAAAGCCGCATAAATGAAAAAAGGTGCGGCCGCTATCACATTCGATTGCTTGCAAAGGCACGCTAGAGTGAAAATCAGGCCGGCGGCAAATTGATAATATTTAAAATCAGCGAATCTGACAAGATAAAAAAACAGCATTATAAGCAAAAGAGCTAATGAATCCACGCGCGCAATATCGAACCATGCGCCGCATAACTCGAAACATGCCGAATAAAACGCGGCCGAAAAAATAGCGCAATACAAACTGCCCGTTTCTCTGGATACCCAGTTATAAATAAGGGCGATTGTTATACTGAAAGAAATTATCGATACTAAACGCATGGCCGATAATCCGTTCTCGAAGAAACCCAGCAAGGGAGCGCATACAGTGTAATAAAGCGGTGAATATATAAAAGGAGTGAAATTTAGAGACGGCGCGCAAAAAATATTGCCGCCGTTTGCAATTATTCGCGCATGCTCGACTATCGAGCCTTCCATCCATTCAAGCTCGAATTTATAGGTAAAGCGGGCCGATGATATATAATAGAATGCGAATATATACCACAGGCAAAATATTATGAATAGTAACGATACCGTTGCGGTAATTTTTGTTTTTTTCATATTACAAAAGGTAGTTTAGTAGTTGAACCTGAGTATGAGCATATTAGCATTACGATTAAAATAATGCAAGATAAAATTTTTGAATCTTTAAATGTTAAAGTATTTTTTAAAAAATNNCAAATTGCCTGACGCTTTTTTGTTGTGGCTTTAAGTTGGTTAGTAAAGTTTCTTGCGAAGCGTTAGAGATTTGTCGATAAGTTTTCCCCTTGTTTATTCCTTTCATTTTTATTCCCTGTTTTTTACTTCTTTCTTGCCAGCTTGCTTG
>DIVV01000151.1:0-184 GCA_002423385.1 bacterium UBP16_UBA6123 | reverse complement strand
GCTCGCGGTAAGAATTAATGTAAATCGATTCTGGTAATTGCACTATTAAAAATTAATCTAATTGCATGAGCAAAAAACTTTACTAACGAGAGTTTAAACGGGTTAATCTAAACAAATCAGGTTTAAAATTGCTTTTGCATAAAAGTTGTTATTTTTAAGAGCGTTACCGCGAGCCAAAATATTA
>DIVV01000092.1 GCA_002423385.1 bacterium UBP16_UBA6123 | reverse complement strand
CTAACCCTTTCTCTCCCTCCCTGATAAAAAAAATATGGAAAAGTTATTATTACTACAACTACAACTGCTATTACTATTACTATTACTCTTCTTCTTATTTATTTTCTTCGAGGCCGAAGAGCATATAGGCGCATACGCCTGCGCCGGCGGCGAGTGTTATAAAAAACGCGGTGAGTATGGTATAATTCCACTGGTAGGGGTTATTTAAATATGAAAACGCCGCGCCGATTTCGGCGTCTCTTATATAATCGCGGATAACGGCCATCAGGCATAAGGTTATAAACGCCGTCGCGGCGAGTATGGCAACATTCCATTTTCTTAATATTACATCGGGTTTAAAATGCGCCGCGGCGGCCTGGATGAACGCGGCTGCCACGCCGGCCCAGAACACCGCGGTTATAGCGGCGTTTTTACCCGTGAGTGCGGCGTATATTTCGGGTTTCTGGGCTATGAGCATGGTAAAGCCTGAAAGTGCCTGGAGCACGAACGCCGCTAAAAAAGCTTTTCTTGAATAAGCGGCCGAGAAAGCCGCGAACGCCGCCTCGCGGTCTTTTTTATAATAACTCATAATAAAAACCGCTATAGCGGCTATCATTACGGCACCCGAGAGCGTGTGCGCAAATCTTAATATAACGTTTATATCGCTTAAATAAATATAAATTCCGTAAAAGGTTGAATTATAGATAGCGTGGAATTTTTCGGGCGCCTGCATGAGTGAGTTATTTGAGCCGTACATAAATGCCGTGTATAAAAGGCTGGCGAAGGCGGCCAGTAAAAGAGGGAATCTCAGCGGCCGCAGCAGCTTTTCATCGCTCCAGCCGAGCAGGTAGAATATATAATATGAAATCATTATAAAAGCCAGGATTAAAAGCCAGAACGGCGCCATTAAAATAGTGGAAGTATAAAACAGCGGCGCGTAGAGGGCCTGCAGGAATAAAAGCGGCGCCACGCCGAGGGTTATTGTCAGTGAAAGGCAGGTGGGTAAAATCTTTAAAATATCGCGGTAGAGTCTGTAAGCGCATTCGCAGTTTCCTATTTTCAATAATTTTTGCGATTTAAGTGCGATTGCGAGAATTACCGAGCCGAGAAGAATATTCATGGGTATGAGGTGTAAAATAAAAGTTAACACCAGTAAAATTTTTTCGAGTATCGGGTGGCCCATTAAGGGCACGCTGTCTATTGCGGGAATTATTAATTTTATTTCAGAAGTTAAATTCATAATTCTACTCTCCGATTTCAATTTTATTATTCAGTGAATATAAGTAAAGCGCGAGTGCCGAGCGTTCTTTATCGTTTCCGAAAAAAGGCGGCATGAATTTTTTCAATTCGTCGAGTTTTAAAATGTTAGCCTCGCAAAATTCGCGACTCTGGTGTTTAACCAGGGGCCTGATTGCGTTATAGCCTTCTATTGAATGGCATGCCTGGCATTGATAACGGTAAATTTCGCGTCCGGCCGCGAGGGCGTTTTGAGCGTTTACTTCTTTTATATCGCACCACTTAAGATTTGAAAGAAAAGACTCGCACTTGATTTCGGGATTTTTATTTTTATCTATATATATTGAGTTTGAATACATTCTCTCATAGAGCGTATAGGGTTTTCGAACTGCCTCGCGTACCAATTCGAAGGTCGCAAGAAAAGTCGAGGCGAATATTATTAAAAGAATGGTAAAGACGGTAGAAAAGCGTTTCGGCTCGATCCATGAATTGGCTATGGCGGCGCCGAGCATTAAAAAAGCGGAACCCGCGCTGATATTGGCAAAAATCATTATAAGCGGCGAGGCGCCGGTGACTATGTCTTTAGCCAGGCCCGGTATCATGGCAAAATACCATACCGCGAATACCGGCATGAAAATAATGGCCGGCAGAAGGTAAGCTGAAGCGTATTTAATCGCCTTTTCGCGGAGGTCTTCTTCGAAGTGAAAAGTGGCGGTGAACATGGCGAATATGCCGGCGAAGGCGACGCAGACGACTGTGCGGAAGAAAAGCGAGGGCCAGAAGGTAGGATTGAAAAACGCCGTGTAAAAATTTCCGGTCTGGTAATAATCGCCGGGTGTCAGCATGAATGTTATGATTCCATTGATCACAAAAAGTGAAAGCCAGGCGGCGGCCATATAAATAAAGGCGAGTTTCTGGCGCGAGGCGCCGCTGAGGCGGTCGAATTTATAAACGTAGAGGATGATGGCGAGTATTTCGACTAAGAAAAATACCCATTCGATGGCCCAGCCGTATAAAAATATGTGTATAAGAGTCGATGTGGCGGCTGGCGAAACCAGCGCTATTGCAAACCATATCCCGACGCCGGATACCGCGCCGAAAACCGTTGTGATCAGCATAAAAAATCTGGCGTGGCTTTTGATATAGTTTAAAAATTTCGGGTCTTTTTCGCGCGCGAGTTTTCTTTCGGCGAAATAAAGGTAAAAACCTCCGCCGACAGCAAGATGCGATACGATAACGTGCAGGATCGCTATTATCGCGATTAACATCGAGCCGCCCAGAATAGGTATGTCCCAGAAAGGATAATTCATAATTTCAGGCCTCCAGGCTATATTTTAAAATTTGAATATGCTTTTTACCGCGGCGCGGGCGCAGGCGGCGGCGAAGTGTATGTTATAGCCTCCGCAGCCGCCCGTAAAATCGATCGCTTCGCCGCCGAAATATAAATTTTTAATTAATTTAGATTCAAGGGTTTCGGGGTTTATTTCAGCGCAGTTGACGCCGCCTAATGAAACCTGCGCTTCGTTAAAGGGCCTTGCGCGTAATATTTTTACTTTATGCGATTTAAGAGCGGCGTGTATGCGCGTAACCGATTCTTTTGACGCGCGCGCATCGCCGTCTATGGCCGACATGGAAAAAAAGGCGTTTAAAAAAGAGCGGTCGGCGACGCCGGAGAATATATCTAAATTTGAATAAAACTCTTTAGATGGGATTTTTGAAGTGAAATATCCGGCGTCAAGCTTTGCGGCCGGTAAAAAATCGATATTGATGACGACTTTTTCTTTTGCGTACAGATCTTTTGAAACCAGATTGCTTAAATACAAAATATTCGGCCCTGAAAGGCCGTATTCAGTAAATAAAATTTCGCCGGTGCGCCTGAAATTTTTATATTCAACCCCCGCTTCGATTTTTATGCCGGAAAGGCGGTTCAGAGGGCTTTTAACCGTTTCGAGCGCGCATATTCCGGGGGCGAGGCCTGAAATGGAGTGGCCCATTTTTTTAATAAGCTCGAAGGTTGAGCCGTCGGTGCCGAGTTGCGGGTAGGCTGCCCCGCCGCAGGCCAATATTAGTATTTTTGAATTTATCGATATAGTTCGGCCGGTTTTAGTGTTTTCACATTCGATGATAAAGCCGTCTTTGCCTGCGTACTTATCTGCGTACTTATCTGCGCCGTAAGAGTTATCGATATATTCGCCTCTGCCTGAGAGGCATGGGGATTCCTTTGCCTGCGTCTGTTTTGCGCCGGTGCAGCGCGTGTCGAAAAGCGTTTCGAATCCGGCGTTTTTTAATTTAGTTTCCAGAAAGTAAACGACGGTTTTGGCTGAATTGGTAAATGGAAAGAGTCTTGCGTATTCGTCGCGTCTTGAAAAAACCAGGTTGTCGTCGAGGTATTGCGCGATATCGAGCGCGCGGACGGATTTGAGCGCGGCGCGGCGGAACGTTTCGTTGTCTTCGAGCTGTAAGTAATCGTTTTCGGATATGCTGGAATTTGAATAGTTACAGCGTCCATTGCCTGAAGCCGCGATTTTTTTAAAAGGTCGTGAAAGTTTTTCGATGACGGCAACGCGCGGCGCGGCGGAGCTTTTTATGGCGGCGCCGTTTAAGGCGTCAAGGTAAAAGCACGCAAAAAAGCCTGTAAAAGTTCCGGCGCCGACAATGGCTATATCGTATTCATTTTTTGGAATATTTGTGCGCAACGCTTTCATAAAGCCCTTCGATTCAGCGGATTATTTTATGCCGCGCCGTTATGCGCGGCCGCTTATTTATAAATTCGGCAGCCGGCGCTTAAGTTTAAAAAGGTTTTGGCCTCGCCCGCCCATTTTAAATACAGGTTATATATCTCATAAATATCGCCGTTGATTATAGTTTCGCGGAGCGCAGGCCCGCCGGCGAGCCTGTCGATAAAAAATTTCCGGCTTTTTTCGCTGAATAAAAAATTGATTTTACTTTTATTAAGATCGTAAATGGTTTTTAACAATATCACGCCGAGGAGTAAAGATTTAAAATTACGCGCCGCGCCGTCTTTAAAATTTAAATGAAGCCCGCCGCATAAAGAGTTTTGATATTTAGATGAAACCGGTTTAAAAGAGGTCGTGTTTAAGGTTAAAAAATCGAAATCATTTATGGCTAAAGAATTCAAGTTATCGTAAAAAGAATCGATTACGGCGCCGGCGTCTATAAAAGGCGCGCCGAGCGTCTGAAAAGGCGCCGCGGTGCCGCGCCCTTCGGATAAATTGACGCCTTCGAAAAGGCAGGTACCCGGATAAAATAACGCGGTTTCCGCCGATAACATAGCGGGCGAGGGCGCGTTCCATTTAAGTCCGGTGGCGGGGAATATCATATCGCGCGAATATGCGCCCTGGATTCCGGCAACTTCGACGGCGGCGTTTTTATAAACATCGCCGCCCAGATATAAGGCTAATTCGCCTATCGTAAGGCCGTATCTAAGCGGTATGGAGTAAGGGCATAATTCGGAAAAATAATCGGGCGCGGGAAATCCGCCTTCGAGCGTGGCGGCGGAAACCGGATTGATCCGGTCTAATACGACTAACGGTATATTTTTTTCTTCACAGGCGGCTAAAGCCAATCCGAGGGCGTGTATATAGGTGTAAAACCTGACGCCGGCGTCCTGGACGTCGAAAAATATGGCGTCAACGGTTTTTGTTCCGGTTAAAGCCTCGCTTATCGCGTTTCGCGAATGCCCCTCAGTGAAAAGGCTCAGCATGGGTATTTTTAATTCGGGATGCCCCGCGTCGGCGATGTAATCGCCGTCGGCTATATTGGCAAAATAGCCGTGTTCGGGTGAAAATATAAAGCGCACATCGAAGCCGGCTTCGATGAGCGCCGTCAGATTAATTTTATGCCCGGCTGTCAGCGCCTTCGAGTTTGACACGAGGCCTATTTTTTTATAGCGCGCATATTTATGCCGGTTATTTATTAAATTATCGATGCCGTTAAAAATTTTATTATCGTTATTACTGTTCATCGGGGGTTATATCCTCGATTGATATAATTTCCGTGTCTTTTTTCTTCAAGTTTTTCGGCTCCGCCGCTTTTTTATCTTCGGATATAGTTCTGGAGACGGCTTTGGCGGGCGAGCGGGTTTCAGCCGCGGCGGGAGCTGAGACGCCTTTTGAGCCCTGCTTTTCAGATACCGCGGAAGTATTGCCGCCGGGAGCTTCGGCCGTAACGGTGTTTCCGGTTTCGGTTCCTGATCCGGCTCCGGCTTTGGCTCCGTTTCCGTTTCCGTTTTCGATAGTTACGGAACCGGTGTCGTTATTAGCGTCGAGCGGCGGGGCGGGGGCCTGATTGATTTTTGTTTCTCCGGTTTTATCGCCGCCGGAAATGTCTGCGGCGGCCGGTTTCACTTCAGGATAGACGATGGCGGCCGGTTCTACTTTTATATCGCCGAATAATTTCACTTTAAGCCGCGCGGCTATCTCTTTGACCGTAGCGAATTCGTAATCGCCCGTCTGGTTCGATCCCATTACGATCATGAAGGGAAATTTTTCGAGCAGGACATATTCGTCGGATGTTTCTTTTTTAAGGTAATTTTTTAAAATCTCGATATCTTTTTGAAAGGAGCGTTCGCTGATATCGCGTTTATATTCAACGGCAACGCATATATAAACAGTGTCGTCGTCCGCGTCTTTTCCTTTGTAGAAAGAAGTATGCGCCACGCGCCAGTTCGCGCTGGATATATTCGAGCGGAACGCTTCTTTCGTTATTTTATCGAAATCGCTTTTGGTGGTGCTTAGCTGCGGGTTAGTTTTCATTTTGCTGATTTTAGCCATTATCAGGTTGGCCGGCAGTTCGTCTTTTTTCATATAGAGTTTATCTATCGAGGCTTCGAAAGTGCCCGAATATCCGGCGGGCAGTTGGTAGCTGAGAGCGCCTTTGGTGAAAGTTTGCGTTTCCGAAGTCGATTCATTAAGCATATCCGCGATTTTTTCTCCCGCGGCTTTGAGCTCCGTTTTAACTTCGGCCGGTATGGCCGGCAGTCTCTGAATGGAAGGCGGAAGCTGTGGAATATTTACCGGCATGCGTGAAACGGCTCCTGGCGTCTGTGAGCGCGGGTCGGTTTTAAAAGCGCCGGATGGTTTCAGAGGCAGCGAGGGAAATTTTGAAACGCCGGGTCTTGAACCTAATTCGACGGGCGTCGTTGCGGAAGAGTTCAGGACGGCCTCGGAAGTGCCAGCCGGAAAGGTTTTCTGCTGTGCATGCGCAGAAAAGCCCATCGAGAGCGAAACCGTTAAAAATAAAACGGCTACAGCGCGTCCTGGCAGACCGGCACATGGTTTAACGATCGATTTTATTAAATTCATGCTTTATCGCACCTTCTTTTTTTCATTTATAATTTTGATAACTTCTTCGAGGTCGCCCGGAGTATCGACGCCCTTTGAGTTATAGGCCGTTTTTACGCAGTGAATTACATAACCGTTTTCGATAAGCCTTAATTGTTCGAGGCTTTCGGCTTCTTCACAAAAAGTTTTTTCGAGGTTGGCGAAATCTATCAGCGTGTTTCTCCTGTAGGCATATATTCCGATATGTTTATATACTTTATCGACTTCGGGCTTTAAATTGCGAAAGTAAGGAACGGGCGAGCGTGAAAAGTAAAGCGCGCGCTGCCTGTTGTCGATTACGACTTTTACCGTGTCGGGATTTTTATATTCATGCTCGTTTTTAACGGGAGTAATCGCCGTTACGACTCCTATTTCGGAACGGGATTCGAAAGGTTCGACCAGAGAATCTATGAGCGCGGGGTCGATGAGCGGTTCGTCGCCCTGTATATTAATAAAAATATCGCCTTCGGTTCTAAGCGCGACTTCGCATATACGGTCTGAGCCGCTGCGGCAGTAAATCGAAGTCATCTGATATTCGAAACCGTGCCCGCGAACGGTTTCTGCGATTTCCTGCGAATCTGTAGCCACTATCACTTTTGAAAGACGACCGGCTTTTGCCGCCGCCCGGGCTACCCACACTATCATTTCAACTCCGTCGATTTTCGCCAGAGGCTTGCGCGGAAATCTGGTAGATTCGAGACGCGCCGGTATTACGCCGATCACGCATAACGCATTTTTTTTCATTTATTACCCCCGCTGTCGTTTCCGAGTTTTAATATTTTTTCGATAATATTTGTGGTCGAGGCATTTTCGATCATTTTCGCCCTTATAAGCGTTCCGCCTGAAGCGCGAATAAAATCAGCGCCCACTATATCTTTTTCTTCGTACTGCGCGCCTTTTACCAATATGTCGGGTTTTATGAACTTTATTATTTCAGCCGGAGTTTCTTCATCGAATAAAACTACGCAATTGACGCATTCTAACCCGCAGAGCATTTCGGCCCTCTCGTCCTGCGGCACGATTGGGCGTTTCGGCCCTTTGTTACGCGCCACTGAAGCGTCTGTATTAAGCCCTATTATAAGAAATCCGCCGGCGGAGCGTGCCTGCGTAAGGTAGCGCAGGTGGCCGGTATGGAGTATGTCGAAGCAGCCGTTGGTAAAAACTATTTTGCCGGCCTGTTTCCGTCTGAGTTCGTCCAGATAGGAGCCAAGATTTTCTCGCGAGGTTTCAACTGAAAAATTGAATATATATTTTTTATTCATTTTGATTATTATCACCTGAAAAAAGAATTTCTTCAATGAGTTTGCATACTATATGTCCGGCGAGTATGTGCATTTCCTGGATGCGCGAAGTTTCGGCGGAAGGAACGGCTAAAAGTATGTCACAGAGGTTTTGCCGTTTCATCTCGCCGCCGTCGATTCCGCAGAAGCCGACGGTTTTAAGGTTGAGCTCTTTAGCGCGGTAAAAAGCGTTGATAATATTTTTAGAGCTGCCGGAGGTGGAAATGCCTATGAATAAATCGCCGGGCGCGGCGAAGGCTTCGAGCTGTCTGGAAAAAACTTTGTCGTAGCCGTAATCGTTGCCGATAGCCGTAATGGATGAAATGTTTTCGTTGAGGGTTATGCAGCAAAGACCTCTGCGTTCCATCTTAAACCGGCCAACGAGCTCTGCCGCTATGTGCAGCGCGTCGGAGGCCGAGCCGCCGTTTCCGCATATAAGTATTTTTCCGCCGCGTTTAAGGCATTCAGCCGCTGCTATGGCCGTTTCGTTTACCTGATATACGCATTTTTTTTCGAATTTAGCCAGATTATTTCTGCTTCGCGAAATATAATCGAGCGCTATATGGGCGTAATGCTCGTAAGAAGTGCTGCTGTTGGTTATTAACCGGTCGTTATTATTATTATTATTATTGTTGTTATTTTCGTACATTTTAAAACCTCTAATTACCCTGTAAATGCCCTTTATAAATTCGAATATTTAGTTGCCGTTTTTTTATTTTCTGGACATTTTTTTAAATTTGAAATAAAGTAAAAATAGTACCACTACTAAAGCTATTATTCCGTTATATTCACGGTTTTTCATAAAATTGGCGGCCCTGGTTTTTAATGAAGTGAAAGCGTTTTTTAATTCTTTTAAACTTTCAGAGAGGCTCTTTAATCCGGGAAAGAAAACTGGAGTTTTAGCGCAGTATTCCGAATAAAAATCACCGAATTTTTTTTGCAGTTCCTGCGATTCGGCTTTGATGGTGAATGGATAGATTATGCCGAACAGCGCGTAGCATATAAAAGCGACGGGCGGATTCATCGATATTATTATAAGGCCGCTCATCAGAAGGAAAGAACCGAGGTACAATGGATTGCGCGTGGCGCGGTATGGGCCTTCGGTCGTAAGTTTGTCGAGCTTGATTATATAACACGAAGCCCACACGCGAAGCAGCTCGCCTAAAATGGCGGCGGCCGCTCCGCTATAAAACATAAAAAGCGAAGAGGGCTTCGCCGTTACTATAAGCAGTATCGAGCTCAGATATCCAAAACTTACTCTTAATTTTCTGATTATTTCCATAATATGCCTTCCTATCTTTAGTTTTAATTTAATTTAGATTTAATTCAATTATATTTTTTAGCATGGTGTAAAAAACTTCGCTCGCCTTAATGGTTTTAAGACATTTAAAACCGTTGCGGCAGCGTTTCTGATCGCAGGGCCTGCAAGTCAGCTCGGGATTATACACTCCGCGAAAATTTTCGGACGGCGGCGCGAAAGTTTCTATGTTTGTAGGGCCGAAAAGGCCTATCGTAAGGATTCCGGCGGCCGCGGCTATATGCAGCGGCCCGGAGTCGGGCCCGACGAAGCATGAGCTTTTTTTGGCCAGATTGTAAACCGCGCCCAAGGAAAGTTTGCCACAGGCTGAAATCAATCGGCCTTTAACCGTTTTAACGGCCGCTTCGATTTTATCGAATTCTATTTCATCTTCGGCGCGGCCGATTATAACGTGGTTTACATTGAATTTTGAAAGCGCGGGATGGCGTTCGCACATATTGATAAGCGCCGCGTAGTTGCTTGAATGCCATTTTTTAAAATTATTAGACGGCGTGATGTGGTAGGTAATAATCATCGAGGATTCCGGGGAGCCGGCCGCATCGAGATTACCGCTTAAAAAAGCGTCGAGTTCGGCTTCTGAATGTCGCGCTCCTATGTAGGTGCGAAGTTTATAATCATCTAAAAAATCGCCGGCGCCTTTTAAGTCGTTGGGCAGAACTTTTAGAAGGTTGATCTGATTTCTCGCGGAATGGACTTTGAATTTTTGGGGCGGTTCGGCGCGCCGGTTGTAAAGATGTCCGCGTCCGGCGTAATTGTATCCCAGCCTTATTTTCGCGCCGCTGAGATATGAAAACCAGGCGGTTTTGGGAATGCCGTGAAAATCGATTACCATGTCATAACGGCGTTTTCTTATAATTTTCAAAAAATTTAAATCATACTTTAAACGTTCGAAAAAACCGCGTCCGCCGTTATTATATAAAAGAAAACCGTCTATAGAAGGGTTTTCGATCACAAGCTCGGCGAAACGCTCGTCTATCATTAAATCGATCGAAGCGTTTTTTAAAAGTTCGCGCGTGGCGGCGAAAGCCGGCGTGCATTGTATTATATCGCCTATGGAGCGGAGCCTTATTAAAAGTACTTTCATCGTAATTACGCTTTCTTTTTTGGGAATTAATTTTTTAAATTTCTGAATAATTTTAACCGATTATTTAGGCTAGAGTTTTGATAACGGCGATTATATTTCTTGTGGCGTGGTTTTTAGCGTCGCCGGTTATCGCTATCTTACCGCCGTAAGATAAAACGCTATTTCTTTCGGGCACCGTTTCGGGAGTATAATCGGTGCCTTTGGCATAAATATCGGGTTTGAGCGCCAGTATGGTTTCGTCGGCGGTAAGCGAGTCGAAAATAACGACGTAATCGACGCAGGAAAGCCCGGCGAGCAGTTCCGCGCGTTCAGCCGCGGTCGTAACGGGGCGTTCTATTTTTTTTAGCGTTTTGAGAGATTCGTCGCTGTTTATAGCTACAAGCAATATGTCGCCTAATTTTTTAGCCTCGTTTAAACTCCTCAGATGCCCGACGTGCAGAATGTCGAAACAGCCGTTGGTAAAAACGAATTTAAGGCCGAGTTTTTCCGCCGAGAATCTTATGCGTTTTAATTCATCGATATTTTTAATTTTATTCACTGACACCACCGTCTTTTTTAAAATCAAATTATTTTATCATAATACAGTCATAAAATCAATAACTTAAATTTAAATAATTAAGTTGACAGTATATCTAAAATATGATAAAATTCTTGAAAAAAGGAAAAGGATTAATGATGAGTCAGGACAGCGAATTAAAATGGCTTTATGATTTTCTGCCTTATATCGAAGAGGTTTTTCAAAATAAAAAAGAAGACGTAGGCTTCGATCATAGCGTACGCACCATGAATATAGCCCGTTATATAGCCGCTTTAGAACGCGCGGACAAAGATATGGCGGCTCTTCTGGGGCTGCTTTCAAGGTTCGCTCCGGCTGAAATTAATAAAGTTCTTCCTTTACTCGATAAAAGCGAAGAATTTAAAAAGCAATTTTTGAAAAATTTCGAAGATTTGATTTTAAACGATAATTTCACTACGCTCGAGGTTAAAATCGCCAATGACGCCAATTGCCTCGAAGCTATGGGCGCAATAGGCATTATAAGACATTTTTACCGCGGCGCGTCTGAAAAACTTCCGCTTAAGCTTTTAATTAAAAATTTTTCAGATAAGACGGCCAAACTGCAGGCTTCGATAGGCACTGATACCGGCAAAAATATGGCGTCGGAGAGGCAGAATTTTATTTCCACTTTTTTAAACAGGTTAAAGGGCGAAACTGTCTGGGAAAATATATAAAATTGTTGTACTGATCGTAAAAAATCATAAAAAATTAAATTTCTGGAGGCCTCTGATGAATCTTTGTATTTTAAAAGTTATGTTCGTTTGTTTATTTACGTCGTTTGCCAATAAACATATATTTTAAAGTTTTAATTTAGAGTTTTAAATTTAGTGATTGCATAAATTAAAAAAATGAAAAGTGGCGGTTTATATGGAGAAAAGTGTCGCAACCGGGGAGCTCGAGGTCGGAATGAGGCTGAGCAAGCCGGTTTACGTTGAAGGCACGAAGATAGTACTGATAAATAAAGATGTTATTCTCGATGCGTCGAATATCAATATTTTAAAGCAGTTAGGTATAGGCGATGCTTTTATTTATGAAGACGGCAGATATGCCGGACCGGCAAAACCCTTGGCTTCAGACGCGGTTGAACCGGCTACGAAGATTCTGGTGGTTGATGACGAGCCTGAAATATGTCACTACATTAAAGATGTTCTTGAAAATAGCGGATACCGCGTCGTTTGCGCCAATAGTGCCGGCGAGGCGTGGGATATAATAAATGATGATTGTCTTATAGACACCCTTTTTCTCGATCTGATGATGCCCGAAGTCAACGGATTTGATCTGTTAAAAAGGATCCGCGCTGAAATTAAAAGAAATATTAACGTAATTATAGTGACCGCTAAAAGAAGCATGCAGGACATAATAACGGTTAAAGAGCTCGGGATATCGGGTTATCTGACCAAGCCGTTCGATCCGCAAAAACTTGTGGTTGTAGCCAACCAGGCTTCCGGCGACAATAAAACGATATAAGTATCTATCGCGTATTTGCCGGATGCGGCATTGCCCTGTTAATAAATACCGGTCAAATAAAAATTTAAAATATAAAGGTATTGAATTTATTAAATTTAAATGTTATAATCATAGGATACAGGGCTGGTTGTGTGTTAGTTTTTTAAGAGAGGTATAATAAATAATGGCTGAAAATTTTGTTATAAAAAAAATCGAAGACGAGCGAATTAAAAGCGAGTTTTTGAATTGCTACAAGCTTGCCGGCCGGATCGACGCGGAAACCTCGCAGGAATTTGAACTAACCATGCGGCTTTTACAAAAACAGGAAAAATACGTAATTTTTGATTTCAGCGAATTAAATTATATAAACAGTTTTGGCATAGGTATTTTAGTCGATCTGCAGAAGAACGTTTTAAAAAATGAAGGCATAGTTAAAATCTGCGGTCTTTCGCCGTCAATAAAAAAAATATTTCAAATCACTTATTTAACGAGAGTTTTTGAAATATTCGAAACTTTCGAGCAGGCGCTTGAAAGTTTTTGCAGCCGGACGGCTGGCGAAAAATAATTTTCGGCCCGGCCGGCTTTTGCCCGAGGTTGAAAGAAATCAGGAGAACTTGATATGAGAAATCTGCGTAAAAATTACTTTGTAAAACCGGGTTTTCAGACTAAATTAACCGTTATCATACTGCTGATAGTCGTTATAGTGGCTAATATTGTCGGCGGCGTAATTTACGGCCTGCTGTCGGGGTCCACTATAATCGATCAAATTTCAAAGGCTTTTGAAATCGATAATTACCGTGATCTTTTGCTTCCGGTTATTTTATTTGCCGAACTTGTGGCAATAATAATAGTCACTTTTATTGGCGTGTTCGTTTCACATACTATGGCCGGGCCGGTTTACCGGTTTGAAAAAGTCCTCGACGACGTGGCGGGCGGCGAGCTCGATTCGCATTTTAATTTAAGGACCAGCGACGAATTTCAGGACCTGGCCGCGAGCATAAATAATCTCATAGGCACGCTCAACTCTAAAGTCGCCGAAATCAAAGTATATTCAAATAATATAACGAATCTGATGAACGAAATAGATTCGCCCAAAGCCATGACCATATACGATATCGAAAACATCAAAAATACGATACAAAAACTCAGCGCGTCGATTAATTATTTTAAAATGATCGACGTTTCGGCTTCTGAAGAGGATGAAATTTTGCGGGAAGAAAGTGCTGCCGCAGCCGGTTCCGGCGTGCGCGCGGAAATTTTGGAGGATGCCGTTAATAAAGCTAATGGCGCAAATTATTCAGGAGTCTCAGCGGATGCCGCCCGGCCTCAGGAAGTAAAATTATCCGCTGAAGATCTTATTGGCGTCGGGCAGGACAAAAAGCGCAAGCCGGCTAAAGAAAAAGTTCAGGCCGTTCCTAAAACGGGCGGATCTTCGGGGTCTAAAAATAAAAATAAAGACAGAGTCGTAAACGCTAAAACCGCCGGCGGCGGAAAGAAAAACAAAAAAGTTTAAGAGAGGCCGATAAATTTGGATCACAACATCGATTCCGGTTTTGCGCCGAATTCCGGCGCGGATGAAATAATAAGCCTTATAAACGAATTAAACGATAAAAATTATCCGAAGCGCCAGGAGGCGGCGAATCGTCTTACCGCGATCGGGAACCCGGCAGTGTCTCATTTAAAGGACGCGCTTTTAAATGAACCGGACGACGACACAAAATACTGGGCCACTATTATTCTCGGCCGCATAGGTGACAGCGCCATAAACGTTCTCACTGAAATATTGTGCAGCGGCGATAAAGATTTAAAAATTTTCGCGGCCCGCGCCATCGGCGAAGCGCTCGATCCTCGCGCCCTTCCTTTTTTAGTCAAAGCTCTCGGCGATAAATCATGGTCGGTCCGTAAAAACGCCGCCGCCTGCATGATAAAGTTCGGCGACGCGGCTATCGCTATATTGACCGAATCGCTTGCATCGAATAACGAAGACCTTAAATACTGGGCGTCTAAAATACTCGGCGACATGGGCGCTAACGCGGTCGAACCGCTTATAAAAATGCTCAAATCCGATAATAAAGATATGCGCTTTTTTGCCTCTATGGCGCTTTCTAAGTCGCAGGATATCCGCGCCGTGAGGCAGCTTATAAATTGCTTCCGCGACGAGTCCTGGATAATCAGAAAGAGCGCGGCCGACGCTCTCGAACAGATCGGCGAGCGCGCCATCGAACCTTTGACCATAGCGCTTTCTCACGAAGATAAAGACGTACGATACTGGACCACGCGCGTTCTCGGAAAGATCGGCGCCAAATCCATACATCCTGTTTTAATGCTCTTAAAAGACGACGATACGGAAGTACGCCACCTTTCAAAGAAAATACTTGCCAGCATAGGCGTTCTGGCCGTAGAACCGTTGATACGCATTTTAAAAAACGACGATAAAGATATGCGTAAAAATGCCGCTGAGGCTCTCGGCGAAATTAAATCATCAGAGGCCGTAGTCCCGCTTATCGAAGCGATGGGCGACGAATCCTGGTTTGTGCGCAAAACCGCCGCGGATGCGCTTGCGACTATTGGCGCCCCTGCTATACCTTCGCTCACGCGGGCTCTTAATAGCGACAACGAAGACGTTAAATACTGGAGCACCGTGGTGCTCGGGGCGATAGGCCGTGAAGCGCTTACGCCGCTTATCGAAGCCATGCGTTCCGATAATAAAGAAATCAGGTTTTTCGCGGCCGAAGCGCTCGGTAAAATCAAGGACCCGCAGGTTATACCATATCTGCTGGAGGCCCTGCGCGATAAATCGTGGCCTGTCAGAAAAAGCGCGGCCGACGCGCTCGAAGAAATCGGCGAAGCGGCCATAGGACCACTTATTAAAGCTCTTAAAAACGAAAATAACGATATCCGGTTCTGGACAAAACGTATATTAAGAAATTTCGGCGACCTTGCGATCGTGCCTTTAGAGCACTATCTTCTTCACGGCGACGACGATCTTAAAATATATGCGGCTTACGCGCTTGGCGAAATACGCAACGAGCGTTCGCTTACCGTTTTAATTCACGCGCTAAACGACGGCAATGAATGGGTCCGCCGTTACGTGGTTTCGGCCCTGGCTGAAATCGGAAATTGCGAAGCGGTTGCCGCCATACTCGAATCGATGAAAAAAGAATCCGATGAAATGTGCGTTTTAAACATAAAGGCCATGAAAAAATTCGGCGCCGGCGCCGTCGTCGAAATTATAAGGTTTATAATTCCCGAAAACGAAAGGCTCGTTTCCTATCTTCTGGCTATGCTTAAGTCTTTCGGCGCGGAAGGCGTACGCGAAATCGTTAGAAATCTTTCTTTATTCCTCGATTCTAAATATGCCGCCGAAAAGATCGCGGCGGTAATCGAATCTGCGGGAGCCCCCGCGGTAGAAGTTATCAACGAATTTGCCGCTGCTAATCCCGGCGAAATCAAAGCCGCCGCTTTTTTAGGCGATATAATAAGGCGCATCGATTCCGCCGGCCGGTCTCCGCTTCAACCTGCCGCGCCCAGGATTCATAAAAGATGATTTTTTCGATGAACGGATTGATATAGCGTGAGTCAGCTTTATTACATATTCATAAGTCTCAGGCCGAAGCAGTGGGTAAAAAATTTCTTTATTTTTTTACCGCTTTTATTTTCAAAAAAAATTCTTAATTTTAATGACAGTGCGGTTGTTGCCGCCACTTTTTTAGTCTTTTCATTATTTTCAGGTTCGGTTTATTTATTCAACGATATTCTCGACTATCAAAAAGACAGGCTTCATCCGTTCAAGCGGTTAAGACCCATAGCGGCCGGCAAATTAACTTTAAACTGCGCGTGGTTCGCTTCTTTCTTTATTTTGATAAGCGCAGTCCTGCTTTCGTCTTTAATCAACGTTAATTTAACCAATATAGCGCTAATATACTTTTCTTTGAATATAGCTTATTCGCTCAAGTTAAAAAAAGTGGTCATACTCGACGTTTTATGTATAGCGGCGGGTTTCGTACTTCGCGTTGTGGCCGGAAGCGTGGTTATATCGGTTAGCGCGTCTCACTGGCTTTTAATGTGCGCGTTTCTGATATCGATATTTATAGGTTTTTGCAAGCGCCGCGCCGAGATCACTTCCTTAAACGAAAGCGCCAATAGCCACCGCGAAGTGCTCGAGCATTACAATACCGCGTTTTTAGATCAGATGATAGTTATTTCGACTTCTACGACCGTTATGTCTTACGCGCTTTATACAATGTCGCCGGAAACCGTCGAAAAGTTTCAGACCGAAAATTTGATATATACCGTGCCTTTCGTGCTTTACGGTATATTCAGATATTTATATATGATCCATAAGAAAAAAGTGGGAATGTCGCCGACCGAGGCGCTTCTTAAAGATTATCCTATAATAATATGCGTTCTCGCCTGGCTTTTTTTATCAGGCGCGATAATCTTCAAAGTAATCTAAATTCATTTTAAATTCAATTTTTTATTACGGCTTCCGTTTAAAGTAAAGCGCCGCGGCCGGTCTTTATATTATTCGCCGGTTATTGATTTTTTCGGCTTACCATTGTGGTGCTGGCCTGATCGACAGGCATCAGCGATATTTCATTTATATTAACGTGCGCCGGCCGGTTCGCGCAAAATATTATCACATCCGCGATGTCCCCGGCGGTAAGCGGCGTCATATTTTCATAAACTTTTTTAGCGCGTCCGTCGTCTCCTCTGAAGCGAACTACGCTGAAGCCGGTTTCAACCATGCCGGGATCGACCGAGCTTACTCTTATTTTACTTCCGCATAAATCGAGCCTGAGCGTTCTTGTGAAGGCGTTGATGGCGTGCTTTGTCGCGCAGTAAATGCTTCCGCCGGGATAGACCTCGCGGCCGGCGACCGAGCCTAAATTAATTATATGTCCGCATCCGCGTTTGAGCATGATATCTAAAATGAGTCTGGCGCAGATGAAAGCTCCTTTAATGTTGGTGTCGATAACCGCGTCCCATTCATCAATATTAGTTTCATGGAATTTATCGGTTCCGATGGCGAGCCCCGCGTTATTGATTAAAATGTCGATATTTTCCCAGCCGTCTTTTAAAGAGTTAATGGTTTTTTTCACGTCGGCGCGGCTGCAAACGTCCATAGCAAAGTGTATTACTTCAACCTTATATTCTTTTTTCAGTTTCTCGCAGAGCGTTTTCAATTTTTCTTCGCGCCGCGCGGTTAAAATAAGGCGCGCGCCTTCGGAAGCGAATTTATGGGCGCAGGCTTCGCCGATGCCCGAGGAGGCACCCGTAATAAAAACGGTCTTATTTTTTAAATTTGTCATGTAAAAAAGTCCTTTCCTAAATTAAATTTCAGCCGCGCAGGGCGCCCGTGAGAGATGCGCCCGATTTTATTTTTTCTTTAAAACCTTTGCGGGACACAGAGACAGATAATATTAAAAAACATTTAAAATAAAAATCTTGATTTTTTGCTCAATATATTATATAATAATCAAGCAATTAATTCAAGTGTTTAATGACAGTGTTTAACGAAAGGCCTTAAATTGCGCTCTGAAAATAAAGTTATTGCGTTGTGCGGCTTTATGTTTAGCGGTAAAACTGAAACGGCCCGGCTCGTAGCCGAAAAAACAGGCAGGCATTTTTACGACCTTGATTTAATTATCGAATCTAAAACAGGCATTAAGATTTTTGATATATTTACACAATACGGAGAGGCCCGCTTTCGCGATTTAGAATATGAATCGCTGGCTGAAATTCTGCGAAAAGCCGAAAGTAGCCATGGTAAAGCAATTATAGCTCTCGGCGGGGGCGCGCTTGTTCGCGCCGAATGTATCGAGCTGCTTTCAAAATCAGCTTTGCTGATCTATCTGAAAGCGAGTTTTGGCGAAATAGTCAAACGTATGCGCTCTGCGGGCGGACTCGAAATAAAATCAAGACCGCTGGCTTACGAGAATGATTTAAAAAAGCTCGAAAAATTATACGAGTCCCGCCTTAATCATTATGAACTCTCCGGCTTAGTTATAAACTGCGATAAATTGACTTTGCGTGAAACGGCGGCTGAAATAATAGAAGCTATTGCCGATTAGAGAATATAATTTTTTAAAAAATATTAAAGAGTTTAATTAATAATCCGATAAATAAATACGAATCCACCTATGAAAGGAGGTTGATAAGCTTGGCTGTTGAAGTAGGACAAATTGTTGAAGGGACTATCGAAGAGATAAAACCTTACGGCGCTTTCGTTAAATTAGAAAGCGGTGAGAAAGGTTTAATCCACGTTTCGGAAATCGCTAATACCTACGTTCAAAACGTTGCCGATCACCTCCAACTGAACTCTAAAGTTAAGGTAAAGGTTATTGCAAAGAAAGATCATAACAAAATTGATCTATCAATCAAACAGGTAGACGAGAACGCTGCCGTAACAAAACACGAACCTTCTTTCCACCATCGCGATTCAGACTCAGAGCCCCGCGAACGCGTTAGAAGTTTTGAAGAAAAACTCAGCTCGTTCTTAAAAGAGAGCTCCGAGCGTAATTCTGAATTAAAGCGCCATAACGAAATGCGCAAGAAAAAAGGCGGAAAAAGAAGATAGTCATATCTATAAATAATATGGCTGATGTTACGCTTAAATTAAATCAAAGCGATATTACGATCGTAAAATATCAAATCGATCGAAAAGAAATAAGGTTCCTGAGCGTCGCTAAAAGGTGCAAATTTGCAAACCCTTTAGTAATCGCTCAGGATCCTTTTCTTACGCGCGGCGTTTTATTTCCCACCATATACCATCTTTGCTGTCCTCGTCTGGTTAAACTTATTTCTCATCTTGAAGCATCGTCTTTTTTTAAAAATCTTAAACTTTCAATTAAGACCGATGCCGCTATCGGCGCTAAGTATATTGAGTTAATGGGTTTTTATAAACAAAACCTGCAAAGGCATATAGCCGGTCTTTATAAAATTAATGCGAGCGGCCCTCTTATCAAAAATTACAATCTTATAATCAGCCCCCCTTCGGCTTTTGAAAATTTATCCGATAGTATTATTAAGGAAGAAAGTAAAATCGAAATTGCGCGAGGTATTTATGACGGCCTTATCGAATGCGGATTGGCCGGAAGCCGCGAAATAACGGCGCTTAAATGTCTTCATGCCCTATACGGTTTTTTAACGGGCGTTACGAATCCGTGCGAAGAAGTTTTATTTTTTAGAGACCTTATCGAAAATCAAATGAAAGCTGAGTACGGCGAAGAATTTCGAAATATTTTCGCGGACTGAATTGAATATAGTTAAAAACTTCGGGGGATATCTATATGCTCAGAGGATTATATACCGGCGCGTCCGGAATGCTAATTAACGAAGTGCGGCAGAATATTACGGCTAATAATCTGGCTAACGTCGATACTACCGGATTTAAAAAGAGCGTGCCGGTTTTTTCGATGGAGCCCGATAACCAAATATACAGAGTTAACGATTTAAACCGCGTGTCCAAACAGAAATTCAGCGATATTTCTCGTTATATTGGTAATCTCGGAACCGGCGCCGTCGTATCGGATGTTTACGTTACCTCCAAACAGCAGGGACTTATCAATGTGACCGATAATCAGTCTGATTTAGCCATTACCGGCGACGGATATTTCGCCGTCGAAACCATGGACGGCGTTAAATTCAGCAGGGCGGGTAATTTTGCGGTGAATAAAGACGGCGAGCTCATGGATATGAACGGAAATTACGTTCTGGCAGGTAATGCGGCGGCTCTCGGCGATATCGGCGTGGACGGAAAATTGATCGATGAAAATGGCGGTATGCGCCCGGTTTTCGAGCGCATAAGACTTGCCCCCGGCGAAAATTTCAACGTGGGCGAAGAAGGAATTATTTTTCAAAACGGCCAGAATGTGGCCAAACTGCTCGTAGTTAAATTCGATAAATCTAATTTTATTAATAAAAAAGGCGCTAATCTTCTCGAACCGCTCGATGGCAATAACGTGACCGCCGCAGCCGATTATAAAATAACGCAGGGCGCTCTGGAAGCCTCGAACGTCAACGCGGTTTATGAAATGGTCAATATGATCGAACTGCAGCGCGCCTACGAACTGAATCAGAAAGTGATACTCACCCAGGATGAAATGCTCCAGCGCTCGATTAATTCCGTGGGAAAACTTAACGGCTAAATGATGTAAAGAGCCCATAGCATAAGCTAAATAAAAATAAAAGTAAAATTAAATTAAAGTAAAGAAATATAATAAAGTAAAATAAATTAGTAATAGATATAAACGACGGAGGTGAAATATGATAAACGCTTTATGGATAGGGGCCACGGGCATGAACGCGCAGGAGCTTAACATCAATGTTATTTCCAATAACCTCGCTAATACCAGTACCGTAGGTTTTAAAAAATCGCGCGCCGAATTTCAGGATTTGATTTATTCGAATCTCAAGGCGGCCGGAGCGCCGATCGCGCAGGGCACCCTCAATCCCATAGGGCTTGAAGCGGGCCACGGCGTTAAAAGCGTCGCCACGCAAAAAGTTTTTTCACAGGGCGATATCGTTAATACCGATAATCCGCTCGATCTTGTGATCGAAGGCGATGGTTTTTTTCAGGTGCTTCTGCCGGACGGCAGTTTCGGATACACGCGTAACGGCGAGTTTCGCAAGGATCGCGACGGCGTGCTCGTTACCGCGTCGGGATACAGACTCCAGCCGGAAATTACAATACCGCCGGAAGCTTCGAATATTACAATCGGCAGCGACGGTCAGATATCCGCCACGGTTAACGGCGTAACACAGGCACTCGGACAGCAGATACTTATAGCGCGGTTTCCCAACGCGCAGGGCCTTTTTTCTAAAGGCAGCAACGTTTATAAAGAAACCGAAGCCTCGGGCGCGCCCATCGGTCCCGGCGAGCCGGGACTCGAAAACCGCGGCGAACTTCTTTCTAATTATCTTGAAAGCAGCAACGTTAAAGCCGTGGAGGAAATCGTTAAAATGATCATCGCTCAACGCGCCTATGAAATGAATTCTAAATCGATTCAAACCTCCGATCAAATGCTGCAGGTTGCAGGTACTCTAAAAAGATAAGCCGCTTAATAATTGAATAAAATTGGCTGGTCTTTTATAGGACCAGCTAAGACCGCTAAGACCGCTAAGGCCGCTAAGGCCGCGACNNGCGCGCGGCGCGCGCAGTTTTGTAGCATCGAAATAAAAAGGCTATTATCATAGCCTTTTTATTTCGGGCGGCATTTGCTGCCAGCTTCGAAGTTTTTTTTTATTAGCTTCTTGCAAAGCTCCACTCATCTGCTCATCTATCTATCTATCCATTCACTTATTCATTTCTCTATCCTGCCATAAACTTTTTCCTTGTTTTTTTTGTCAGTTTTGCCTTCGCGCACGCAACGCGTGCGCGAAGGCGTTGCATTTACGCACCACCGGAACTTAATATTTTGGCTCGCGGTAACGCTTTAACGTGTAACAACTTTTATTTTATCATCGAAAATCATATATAACTTGCTAATTTTATGAATTATTGTAAAGACAAAATTAAGTTTATTGTAATGGTGATTAATTAATTTCGTTTTCTATAAATAAATTCGATCGAATTTATTTGATCCGATTTAATAGACTCGATTTACATTAGTTTTTACCGCGAGCCGTTCATTTAAGATGCGGTAAAACCGTTATTGCTACGCATTTGCGTGCACAGCACGCAAATGCAAACAAACAGCCGGCATGAAAAAACTTAAAGGCAACCCGCTAACGTTATGCAAAACGCTTTACGAAATTAAAGCCCTGACAGAAAAAACTATCGATAAACTAACAAAAAAGCGTCAGGCAATTTGCGGATAGAGGGTGGTTAAAAGGGAGGGAGAAAGGGTTGCTAACCCTTTCTCCCTCCCTTCAAAAAAGAATAAAAGAATTAAAATATATTTTTCTATCACGAAACATGAAACAGCCTGTTAATTTGATACCTGCTAAATAAGTATTGATTTGTTTGGCCTGATTTGATATAATCGGAAACGGTTAATTATTGAAATTGTTTTAATAGTCGAAATATTACGGCTATAGTTGAAAGGTATAAATGAGTCAGAATTCAATATCGTTAAAGGATAATATACCTCTACAGAGGCTGACGGTTCTTGGAATGTCGCCCGACAAAGGCCGATGGGGTTTAATAGTCATAGGCGCGGTTATTTTTTTCTTTATAGGCGCTATTTATTCATGGAGCATTTTTCGCGGTCCGATTCAAAAGCATTTCGGCTGCAGCTCTACGGCCGCCGGACTGCCTTATATGCTTTTTTTCGCGGTGCAGGCTTTTTTGATGCCTTTTATCGGGCCGTATATCGATAAATTCAATCCGGGCCGGGTTATTTTGCTTAACGGGATTATTATGAGTTCAGGCCTGGTTCTGGCATCTTATGCCCGTAATATATATGAATTTACCGCCGCTTTCAGTTTATTATTCGGCCTCGGAGCGACCGCTGTTTATGCAGCGCCGATCGCTTTAGCTTCTAAATGGTTTGTAGATAAAAAAGGTTTCGCCATAGGCCTCACTCTTTTTGGCATGGGCCTGGCGCCCTTAATAATGGCGCCGCTGGCGGTAAAAGCTATCGCGCATTTCGGAGTGCTTCAAACTTTGCGTCTTCTCGGCGCGATTATCTTCGCGGTCGTTGCCGTGCTGTTTTATCCCATTAAATTTCCGCCGCCGGGTTATTCGCCCGAAGGCTGGGCGCAGCCACTAAGCGCTTCCGGCGAGCTTTCGCGTGATGAGCAAATTCAATATAGCGGCGCGGCGATGTATAAAACCCGTTCGTTTTACGCGCTGTGGTTTTGTTTTATGGTATCTTCGGCGGGCGGGCTTATGGTAATCGGAATAACTCATCAGATCGCGGTTGAAATGTATAAAATAAGCGAAGCGGCCGCCGCATTTGCCATAAGTATTTTCGCTTTTTTTAACGCCGCCGGCCGCCCGGTATGGGGACTGATTATCGACCGCGTACGAGCTAAAATTGCAGCTTCAGTTTCATTCGTTTTAATCGCCGGCGCGGCGCTCGCTATAGCCGCGGGGCCTGGTGATAATTACTATATTTTTTACGTGTCGGTCCCTTTGATATGGTTTTGCTACGGCGGATGGCTTTCGATAGCCCCTTCGCTCACGGCTAATTTTTTCGGAGTTAAAAATTCAAGCCGTAATTACGGCGCGGTTTTTACGGCCTTCGGAGCGGGAGCGGTCACGGGAAATCTTCTGTCAGGAAGCGTTAAAGATTTTTACGGCGATTATAATTTCGCGTTTTATATACTTGCGGCAAGCTCTTTAACGGCGGTCGCCGTAATTATAGCGGCGCTCGAAAAGCCAGATGCATCTATAAAGTAATAGTTGTTTAAATTAAATGAGGCGGTTTTATATTGAATATCTGCCCGGAAAAATCGCGGAGTGAAAATTCAATTTCAGCTTTCAAAAAAACTCTTATTTCCGTTGCTTCAGGATTAGCGGGTTTTATTTTCGCGTTTTATTCGATTAATTTCGATTCGCATAATTTTTCACTTTCGATAGTTTGGTCGGCGATATTTCCTTTAACGGCCGCTATGGCTTACGGTGGAATTTACGGTGCCGTTGCCGGTATTGCGGGCCTTGGAGCAGTATTTCCGTTTTTTATATGGTCAAATAACGGCTGGGCGTGTTTTGTTTCTTTTTTTGGTTATTTATTCTTTTTTATCTGGCATGGCTATTTCACCGGATTGCGGGTTAAAAAGCACCGGTTATGGAACGATCCGCTTATTATTCAGCTGCCTTGCGGTTTAATATACGCTTTAATGATCATATATATTTATCCCGTTTCTTTTTCTTATAACCCGCCGTCGTGGGCACCGGAAGCGTTGACCTCGATTCCGCCCCACATATTAAACGCCATAGCTCTTAAAAGCCCTATTGTTATGTATATAGTAACCATCTTTTCGGCTTTTCTTCTAATAACGCCTCAAGTACGCTCGCTGATGGGTCTTTCAATTGCAAAGTGTTCACGAAAAAACGGCCATATTTTTGCGGCGTCGGCGTCGGTGTCTTTAATTGTGTGGTTGATAATGCTTGCATTCAACAGCGTTTTTATTGAAAAAGATTTATACGATAATTTTTTGAGCGTCAGTTCGCCTTTTGAAATTATAGGTTTTGTGGTAATTATGGCCGCAGGACTGACTGCCGGGTACGTGATCGCTTTAATTTTAGAAAAAAGATATCTCGCGGAAGAAAAAATAATAGAAAGCGAAGAGACTCTCCGCACTACATTTGAAAATATACTCGATGGAGTCCTTGTCGTCGATTTGCAGACGGAAAAATTTATAATCGCAAATAAAGCGATTTGCTCTATGCTTAAATATTCTCACGATGAATTGACTGTTCTCGGCGTTAAAGATATACATCCGGCCGCCGATCTTGGGGCAGTAAAAGATATCTTTGAAAGACAGCTCTCAGGCGAAGTCTGCATCGCGCCCGATATATCAGTGCTTTGCCGTGACGGCTCGGTTTTTTTCGCCGATATTAACAGCACTTTTATGTATCTTAACGGGCGGCGCTGCATGCTTGGCGTCTTTCACGATATAAGCCGTCGCAGAAAGTCCGAACAGGATCTTAAAACTTCTCTTAAAGAAAAAGAAGTTCTGCTGCGAGAGCTTTATCACCGTACTAAAAATAATATGCAGGTCATTACATCGATGTTCGCCCTCTGGTCGCGGCAGGTTGACGATGAAAAAGCGAAAAAAGTTTTCAAGGACGTTACCTCTAAAATAAAAGCCATGTCGCTCGTTCATCAAAAACTATACCAGTCGAAAGAACTTTCAAGTATCAGTCTTTCAGAATATAGCAGCGAGCTCGCGCTCTTATTTATACAAATCTATGAAAGAAAAGACCTGAGCGTAAAGCTGAAAGAAAATTACGAAAATATAAACGCTTTAATCGATATCGCCGTACCGTTCGGACTAATAATCAGCGAGCTTATATCTAATTCTCTGAAACACGCTTTTGCCAATATGTCAGAGGCTGTCATAGATATTAAATTGTCGAAAAATTCGAAAGATAACATTGTGCTCGAGTTATTCGATAACGGCTCGGGGGTTTCGCAAGATTTTAATCCGCGCGCCCAGGGCGGCCTTGGCATTAAAACCGTTATAACTATCGTTGAACATCAGCTGCAGGGCAGCATAAAATTTGAAAAAATTAAAGGTTTCGGCTGCATTATAGAATTTCCGGGTAATTTGTATAAATCAAGGGTATGATATGAAAAATGAATCCTTTAAAAAAATATCCGTGCTTATAGTCGAAGATGAGGCGATTTCCTTATTGCTTCTTTGCGAAGGCTTTTCAATCGACGGTTTCAAGGTTTGCGCTACTGCCGCGACCGGGTGTGAGGCGGTTATTATGGCTTTGGAAAAACGCCCCGACGTAGTTATTATGGATATCGGCTTAGCCGGGGAGATGGACGGGCTCGAGGCCGCCCGGAGGATTCGCCGCGATAACGACGCGGCGATAGTTTTTACTACTGGATACAACGATGATGAATTAAGGAAAAGAGCCGAAGAATTCAAGCCGCTCGCGTTTTTAATAAAACCGGTGGAGATCGATGAATTAATACGGGTTATTCAAGCCGCTTTTTAAAATACTATTTAATAAAACCTTTATTTTTTTCTTCGTGTATTGACAAATGAAAGATATAATGATAAAATAAACTTCGCGGTTCGGGTTTTTATCGGAATCGCGTATGGCAGGTAGAAAATAATAAATTATAAACGGAGGTTTTTAATGTTAAATAAGTTTAATTTCAAAAAAATCACGGCTCTTGTTATGGTTATGTTTGCTATGGTTGTTTTCACCGGATGCGGCGGCGGCGGTTCTACCAGCGCGGTAGTTAACGAACAGGTTCCTCTTTCGGGTTCAAATACGGTTATAGCCGATTCGGTTAAAGTTGAAAAAGCTGGCGACAGCGTTACTATTAACTATCAGACCTCGGCCCCCGTTAAAAAAGCGTTCGTGGTCACTTCCGACTTTTCTTTCAATAACGCGCCTCTGTGGTCGGAATTCCACGCGGTAACTACCGAAGACGGCTTAAAACATACCGCGACTTTAAAAGTGGATAAAAAAACTAATTTCATGATCTATAGCAGTCCGCAGGATAAATTTGATAACGGCGGAAAAGGCATTGAAATAAAGTAAATTAAAATTCTTGCGAAATTCTTGTATTTTTTTAAAAAAATAGTTGACTTTTCAAACCCAAGTTGATATAATTGGTCTTGTAAGAGATTTTGAAGTAAGCGTTATTTATAGTCTTAAATAAATTTCAGGTTAATTTATAAAAATCTTTACGCGGTTGGTTTAGTTCATTAGTTCAAGGTTCTTTGTATATTATGTTTTTAACAATTTTTGAATTAAATAAGGACAAAATGTTAAAAGTAATATTTGTAAAAGTAAATAATTTTAACCTGTATCGAAAGTCCTTTCAAAAATACTGATGTGGAATTCATCTTCCATGTTGGTATTTTTTTATTTTAACAACAACCACATTATAAAATTTATTTTCAGGAGGGTAAAATGTTTAATCAAAGGTCGGTTCTCAAAAAATTCACCGGTTTATTGTCCTTAATTTTCGTTTTCGCTTTAATGACGGGCTGCGGTGGCGGAGGTTCTACTAATGCAGTCGTTAATGAACAGGTTCCGTTATCGGGTTCAAATACGGTAATGCCCGAAACCGTTAAAGTCGAAAAAACCGGCGACAGCGTAGTTATCAACTATCAAACCTCGGCTCCGGTTAAAAAAGCCTATATCGTCACTTCCGATTTTTCGTTCAATAACGCTCCGCTGTGGTCGGAATTTCACGCAGTAAGCACCGAAGACGGTTTAAAACATACCGCGACTTTAAAAGTAGATAAAAAAACTAACTTTATGATATTCGCCGGCCCGCAGGATAAATTCGATAACGGCGGCAAAGGCATCGAGATTAAATAGTGAATAGTGAACAGAGAACAGAGAATAGTGAACAGTTAAGGATTTTTTTAACGGTTTTAAATGAAGCCTGCTGCGATTAAAGGCTTTTTAAATTATCAAAAATTTCTTTGTTCTTAAAACTTTCAATAATATATCAATGACCTGTTTAAAATCAAAATTTAAAGGAGACTCAGATGAATAAAAAAATAATAATCGCCTTGGCGCTGATTATAATGTTATTTTCCACTGCGGCTTTCGCCCAGAGCTCGCAGACGATTACTTTAAAACCGGGTTTTAATTTCATAAGTTTTTCAACGGCGGTAACTTTAACTACGACTCAGTTCAAAGCTTTAAATGCTTCGATAGAAGACGCATATTTATTCAGCGCGGCTGCCGGCAGCTTCTTAAGCATAAATGAAGGCACGCTCACATCCCTTTCCGCGGGCAAGGGTTATATAGTTAAAAACAGTTCCGGGTCCGATATTACTATCACCGTTCCCGGCAATCTAATTTCATCGATAGGCAATATCACTTTAAAAACCGGCTTTAATTTAGTCGGTTTTTCAAAAGTGCCAACGATTAAAATGACTTTCAGCCAGTTAATGACGAGTTATTCAGTCATTAAAGGTATCTACAAATGGAGCGCGGCTGCCGGCAGTTTTATTTCGGTAGTAAAAGACTCCAGCGGCACGCCAATCCAGCTCGACGGCGTAGATCCCGAATTCAAAGCGAGCGAATCATACTTTTTGAATTTAACCGGCGATACTTCAATTAACTACGATGGCACGAGTATTGTGGTAGGCGCATCACCCGTAGATCCTAACGCGAAATCGGCCGTTATCAGCGGTACGCTCAATACAGCCCCGCCCGCTATGGCTAAACTTGGATTAAACTACGCGGTTACCAACGAAGAATTCGACGTTACTCTCGTTGATTTCGACGGCAATCCCGTTCCTTCGATATCGCTCGAAGCCGGCGAAACCAATCCTAAAACGGTAAAAGACGGCCAGTCTTATTCGTTTAAAACCAAAGATTTCACTAAATCTTATAAAGTAATGGCCGTAGGCAAAACGACTACTAATAAAATGCTTTCGACATTCGTCGGAAAAGTTAAAGAAAATGAAACCGTTGGGCAGCGCGATGTAACGCCTATCGCCACCGCGATGAGCATGATCTACGCCGACCCGCTCAAAGACGCTGCTACTTATAAAACTGAAGAACAGGCTAAAATAAGCGACAGCGCGTTTATGAGCAAACTTACTCCTATAGTGGCCGATCTCGAAACAAAACGCTCGGCTTCGCTTAAAGACGCAAATTTTTCGACTCCCGCCAAACTCGAAGAAGCCTATAAAGATGCGATACTCGGTTCGAACAGCGCCCAGGAAATCGCTAAAATAAAAGAAGGCCTCGATGCTATAATAGGCAAACTCGAAGAGCAGCTTTCCATTCTCGAAAAACTCAAAGACGCGCTCGCGCTCGTAGCTACGAGCGGCCGCCGTCAGAATGAAACTTTCGTTAGAGAAAGCCAGACCAAACTCGAAAATATATTAAAACTCGAAACGCCGACGGATACCGCTAACCAGCAGGTATTTAAAGAAGCTAAGGTCTCTTTTGGCCTTGTATGTAAAGACCTTGGCGATATATTTAAAAATAAGACATCTTCCACTGCGGCGGGTGCGCCAAATATGATGGCCGCCTATCAGGCCATGGAAGGCGAACTCGATCCTCTCGCGAAAGCCGAATACGAAAAGGGCTATAACGCAGTTAAAAACCTTACTTTCAATGATTCGGACAAGTCAAAAGGTTTAGACCAATCAGCGGCAGCGGCTATTTTGAAAACCTCTTCAGAGCTTGCCAAAGAAGATCCGGCGAAGCTCGACGAAGCAAAGAAGAAAGCTGACCTTTTATTGTCGGACCTCGAAAACGACGGCAAGACTCAAATTAATCTGCCGACCGGCGAATCTTTCCCTAAAGACAAAATACTCGAAGAAAAAGGTAACGCGCTTATTAACGGTGGCCGCCCGACGGAAGCCGTTAATGTATTCGAAGGCGTAAGCGAGCCCCGTGTTAAAAATTTCGGCTTAGGCCGCGCTTATTTACAGCTCAACGATCTTGAATACGCTTATAAAAACCTTAAAGACTCGGTTAAAGATATCGTTAAATCCTCGAACGGTTTTGAAAGCCGTATGAACGTAGAAGCGCAGTTTGGTAAGATCAACGAAGCGATATTCGCTTTCGCGGCGGTTTTAGATAAACTGAAAAATTCGACCGAAACCGACGTTATGCAGCTTAAAAATAAGATCAAAACCGAAGAACAGTTAGAAGGTTCGGCGGAACAGATTCTTGACGATCCGAGTGTAACTCTTTCTAAAATGATAAGAGATTTAAAACCGACGACGAGCTTCTTTGAAGTCGGCAAAAAATTCGCTGACGGCCAGACCGGATTCGGCGGACAGTTCGTAGATATGAACCTGCAGACGGACACGCTTAAAAAAGCTTTCCAGGAAGCAAGCAAGCTCATGTTTAAAGCCAATCAGCTTATCGATCAGGCGCGCAACGCCAAAAGCGACTCCGAGCGTAAACTATTGCTTTACGAAGGCAAAACGGTCGCCGGAACGCTCGAAGCGCCCGCGGCCGATACCGGCTTAAAACTCATTAAAGACGCTGAAGCCGCTTTCGAAGCTATATTCAGTAATTCGGCGGTTATACCGGTAATGAAAGGCGACGCGCATTATCACCTCGGCCTCGCTTATCTGTCGGATTATCGCGCTTACAAGATATTAAATATCGAAAACAAAGAGTTAATAGCTAAAGCTAAAGAAATATTTCTGACGATCCGTACTCAGATATACGACGCTGAATACACGCATCTTAGTTTTGCCATCACTCAGATGATCAAAACTCTCGAAAATATCGAAAATGAAATGGCCGGCGTTGTCGTCGAAGATGGCTCGATTTATAAAAATGCCGAAAGAATGCTTGAACGCGCCGAAACTTTATATTTCGACGGCCAGAACACTTCTGCTGCGGCCGAATTCGACAAAGCGTTCGCCGAATTCGATAAATCATACAAATCCACCGATACTAAAATAACGGCTAAAATGAAAGAAGCCGCTCTTTACTACAGCGGTTATTGCTTGTTTTATAAACTGAAATTAATGTCTGAAGTTGACGATGCTTCCAAAACTAAAGCGCTTGAAAGGCTTAAACTTTTCACTTTAAAATTCCCTAATTCCGAATTTTTAAGCGCCGCGCGCGATATGGTCAACGACATCAATTCAGCGGTTTCACTTTTAGGCCCCGCTAATGTTAATATGGCAAAACCGGGCCCTGAATTTGAAAAAGCTATGGCCTTAATGGATAAACTTAGACTTTACTATAAAAACAACTTTACCACGACCGAAATCGAAACGGCTTTCAACCAGGCTAAGGTTATATTCGAAGAAGTCGTAATTAAACTCACCACCGATGTTAAATATATAGGCAATTTCGCCGACCCGAAATTTGCGACAGGCTTAAAAGCCTTCAGGGCGCACGCTAAATTCATGCTTGCCATTCTTTACATGGAAAGATTCGCTATGCCCATGGTTAAAGAAGGCAATTATAAAAACTTAGCCCTGCAGTACCTTAACGAGCTTGTAACCACCGATTACGATCAGCCGTTCATCTCAGATGCGAAGCGTTTCATATCGCAGCTCAAAGAAGAAACGAAGATGGAATTTAGCGATGATCAGCCGATTATCACCGATATCTTCGTTAATAATCATGTTTTAACTCTCGAACAGATAAAAGCGGGCACTGCACAGTTTATTCTGACTGCCGGCGTCGTAATACCAGACGCGGCTTCCGGAGTTACCGTCGTTTCGGTTAAAGCCGAACTCAAAAAATTCGGAAATACCGTTTATGACGAAAACGGCGTTGCTATAAAAGATCTCGCGTTCACAAAAGTCGCTTCGAGCGTGGCGGGCGCTCCTGAAAAATGGGAATTAAAATTAACGCCGCCGAAAAATTTAGAAGTCGGCCCTTACGATTTCAAAATAGTAGCTCTTACCAGCGCTTCCAAATCGTCGGAAACCTATGTTGCGATGGTCGTTGAAGGCCAGAGCACTTATGCCCGTATTACCAACGTTAATGTAAAACCCGAAGGCACGAGCCATATATTCACTGTGAGCGCGTCAAACGCTCCTGCGGCCTCTTTCGTTAACGAACCCGGAAAATACACCGATGTTTATGTCAGCGTAATGGTCGCTCAATACGGCAGCATGACGCCTTCACTCGATTATCCGCAGGACATCAAACTTACGAAAGTAACTGCCGCGGCTAACGATTTTGCTCTCGATCTGGCTAAAGAGCTTCCGAAACTTAAACAGGGCAGTTATATGTTCCTGTTCAAATTAGTCAATTTCAATCCCGCCGATCCCGGCATGAGCCTTACGATGCCAGTTGATGCCCGACCGTTCGATTTCTTCGTTCAGAGCACGGTCGCAGGCGCTGACAACCAGATAGTTCTTAACGTTTACAATAAAGTTCTTGAAAACTTTAACAGCACTAAAACCGCTGCCGAAAAAGTGTCGGCGTTCGAAAAAATGTGTGACTCGGCACTCCAGGCAAATATGAAAACCGCTTTAACCACGGCTTTCACATCTGTTAACGGCCTTAAATTTACCGTAGTAGGAACTCCTTTTGTTCAGTATGAAATGAGCTACAACGGCGAATCACAGCTTGGCGTTTATGCGCCCTGGAAAATATCCGGCACCTACAGCAAAGACGTTTTTAACGGCGTAATGCTTCCTGACGGCAAGCTGCTTCTGCCTCCGGGCAAAACAGGCGCCAAGATAATGGATTTCATAATAGAAGGCAATTTCAGCTTCGCAAAGCGTTTCTCCAACGGCGTTGAAACCTGGTTAATCGCTATGGGCGATGCCGGAATGGACGCGCCTGTTACTTCAGAAATGCCTGTAATCAATAGTTTCGCCGGAATGCTCGTTCCCGCGGGCGGCGGTCAGATAAACGTTCCTTCTCTGACTAATATTGCTTTCGTTAAAGTCGCTGGAACCAATCTGCAGTCATACGAACCCGACGTTAAGAGAGTTCTGCGCCTTCTCGGCCCGAATCTGCAATTCCCGATCGTGCTTTCCGACAGCGGCAGCTACGAGTGGATGAGCGATTCAATTAGTTTTTCATCCGAAAAACTTAAAGGCCTTAAAGGTTTATACAACCTCGAACTTCTCGATTCAAAACGCGGTCCTATAGCTACTCTTCCGCTTAGTTTCACCAATACCGACGCGGTTGCGGCCGTAAGCGCTATTTTATTCCAGATCACAAGCGGCCAGAACAGCGCTCAGCCGTTCAACCTTATCAGGCCGTTCGAAATAGACAGAACTTACGATTTGATAATCAAGGGCGATATGTTAAAACCAGCAAGCGGCACTTACAGCTTGAGGTATTATAATATGATGTCGGCTGACGGCACGACCGTTCCTGCCAGCATGGCTACTATGTTCATTTCGTTCGCGGTATCTACCGATGCGGGCTGGACTACCAATATGATCACGGTTAAAAAAGAAATGCTTCCGTCTTCTACCGTTCTTACAGACGGTATGCCTACATCGATAGTTGTCTGGGACGACGCTAAAAACATGCCGGCTTCCAGCCAGATATCGGTAGTATTTCTCAGCCAGATGATCGATCCTAACGCCGGCGCGCAGGCCGTTATTAATACGGTTAACGGTTACGACGCTAAATCGGCGGTTATGATCGATAAAAAATCAGGCGATACGATGGCTAATATAGATGTAATCGGCAGCGGCTTTATGAGCTATACCAGCCGTCACCTTGACTTAGTGCTTCAGATCAACGGCCGTCCCGTACACATTCCGATAGCTTACAGCGCGCCTATGACGGCAGCCGGCACAACTACGCCGTCGTCGTCGAACTGGTCTGATGGTTATATTAAGGGCGTTATAAATTACAGTATGCCTATTCCCGTTATGGATCCGACGATGCCGGCGGGCGAAACACTCGGCAGCGCAGTTACTAAATATCCATGCGGCCTTTTAATATGGGACGATAAACTTCAAAAACAGGTAACTCCGTTTATGGTCAGCCTTAAATTCATGGCGACCACTACTACGATGCCTTTAATAACAAGCGTTAACAGTATGGCCTTTAACGGCATGCCCATCGAATTGTCTTCTGAAGCTCCTGAGATTAAAGTTGATGGCCAGAATTTCGGCGATCAGTCGGCAATAGGCACGAAAGGCTTATTCTTAAGATCACAGCCCACGCCGATGAATCCGATACCGGTGGTTACGGTGCTCGATGTTAGAAAATGGGAGCCTACTACAATCCTCGTTGCGACGCCGGTCGTTCCTGGGGGAATTTACGAGTTGTTCATAGGCGATATGGCAACCTCTTCCGCTACCTATTACGATCCGACCGGCGTAGCTACGCTTTCAAAGATCGTGTTTATCAACATCAAATCATCGAGTGCCACCACCACTCAGAGCGCGTTTATAAGCAATATAAACGGCACATCGACGGCTTCGGCTGTAACGATCGCTCCGGGCGTTACGGCGCTTAATATAACCGGTAAGGGCTTTAAGTCAACTTACGGCACTTCCCGCATGCTCTACATGAAACTCAAAGGCACTAACGATTGGAAATATCTCGCCGATTCTTACATGGCGACCTGGACGGACACTTCGATTAACGCGACTCTGTTCGATCAGCCTGTAGGCGCTTTCGAAATGTTTATAGCTGAAACCGATTTCGGCGCGTCGATAATTTCAAATATCGCTTACGTTAATTTCGGCCAGTCAACGACGGGTCCGAATATAACCTCGATCAACGGCTTTACGATCACTCCGGGCATGATGGTTACGCTCAAATCCGATTTCACTTCGCTCGAACTTATGGGCGTTAATTTCGGCGCGAATACCGATAACAGTCTTATCGTAAGATTCGTTCCGTTCCCGGATCCGACTAATCCGAATCCGGCTCCGTTTAATTTCCCGACCACTTCATGGTCTTCAACGATCATTAAAGTAGGCCGTCCGACGCTCGCGACCGGCGTAACGCTGATGAAGGGCAATATCGAAATATTCAATAAAACCATTAACAAACCTGCGGCAATGCCAGTTTCGGTTGATTTCACAAGCACGACCGCATCGACTATACCATCGGTTTCAGGCTTGAAATACGACTCGACGGCTAGGAAACTTATGTGGAACCCCGCAACTTCGTCAACTACCAGCATGATGTACGCTTATGTCATCAACATATCGGATATAAATGGAAGTATGGTATTCGAAGTGCCTATGGGTGTTTACGATTTCCCTGTAAACACGCTGATGGACGGCGAGCACAAGGCTGCCGTACAGGCCAGAATTCCTAATACCTATCCCGCTCAGGTAGGCCCGCTTTCGACCGCTATCACATTTACGACTTCAGGCGGCACCGTGATCACCGTACCTAAAGTTGAGGGTTTGATGTATGATTCCGCTATGATGGCTGTTAAGTGGACTCCAGTTGAGACGGTAACGCCGGAAGGCTGGATGCAGTACTATGTTTACATGGTAGAAATAGACGGCAGCGTATTACCGAACCCGATGTCGATGGCTGAGTTCTTTGTAATGAACCTTACCAGCGGCACTCACAAGATTCGCGTACAGGCGCAGCTTCCCGGCTCGTTTCCGCCGGTTTTCGGCCCGTTCTCAGATTCATATACTTTCTCGGTTGAAGGCGGCACCGCTATGATGGTTCCTCCGGTTACCGGTTTAGTTTATGAATCCGCGATGAACAAGTTAAAGTGGAATCCTATCGACGCTACGAGCACTCCTATGCCTGTGGCTTATAAAGTAGAGATAGACACTATGATCTACGGCCCGTTCTATATGAACGAATTCTTCATGCCGCCTGACGTTATGGCAGGTACGCACACGGCCCGGGTTCATGCGATGTTTGACACTATGCCGCCTCAGTTCGGCGATTGGTCGGCTCCTGTAACCTTTACTTCGGTCGCCGGCACTTCCACTGGAGCGCCTAATATAATGACGCTCGAGTATCTTGACACCATGAAAAAACTCGTCTGGACGACCGATTCGACGACCGCGACAATGGGCGTCAGCTACATCGTAGCTTTAGACAACAACCCGCCGATGCCCATGCAGATGATGGAATTCTTTCTGCCGCCTGCTTTCCCGCAGGGCACGCACACCGCTAAAGTATGGGCGCAGGTATTTATAAATAACACTCCGATCGATGGAACGCCTAAAATGATAACATTTACCGTCGGAAGCGGAACGACCGGTTCGCTCATGGCTCCTGTTATCAGTTATGATCCTGCCACTAAGATGCTCACCTGGGCGCCGGTTGCGCCTCCAGATGCCGCTTCGATTGTTGAATACAAAATACTCGTTGATGGCATCGAAAAGATGATGTGGGCGCAGACTTCCGTTAATGTCGGCAATACCGCTCTTATTAACGATTGGACTGTCAATCATGTTATAACCGTTAAAGCGGTCGTTTACAATCTTAATTTGACCAGCGGCCCGTCGAATGCGGTTAATACGCTTGGCGGAACGACTACTAGCGAATTGATGGGCATTACCGCGATTAATGGCGAAATAATGGCTAATTTCATGACAGCCCCAGTATCTGCTCCCGTAATGGCCGATTTCGTAGTGAAACAGTCGATCAATGGCGCTCCTGACGCCAATGTAATGCCAACCAGCATTATGCCTTATGGTGCCTCTTTTAAACTTATGGTGCCTGTGATACAGTCTACTAACGTGGCTCAGTCTGTTAAAGTAAGCGTCTCTTATATGGGCGGCGCAATAAAAACGGCAACTTACAGTATCCCTGCGGGTACGACCGGTACGCTCGGCCTGACCTTCACTCCGATGGGCGGCGCGTATCCTAATGCGGCGCTTAATGTGACGATAACTCCGACTCCGGCTGATGCCAAGGTTTACTTCACGACTAATGGCACCGCGCCGGTTCCTGATGGTACCGCAGTTTCCGGTTCAAAGACTGTAAGCGTTCCCGCAGGCATGCAGGCTTTCGTAATCAAGGCGATTGCTCACCTTAATGGCCAGAATTCGACGCTTTATGAGCAGTCGTTCTCGACGCTCGGAACTACTACTTTGCCTCAGTTGACTTTCGCACCGGTTTCGGCAACGCCAGGTACTCTGTTTAATGGCACCGCACCACTTAATGTTACCATAACCGCACCTGCAACCTTGACCGGCGTTACGATTAAATATACGATGGACGGAGTTACCGATCCGCTTACGCCTAACGCTTTGACTTATGCAGTGGCAGGTATTCCGTTGAATATAGCCGGCACTTACACAATCAAGGCTGTAGCGGTTGATAGCACTGGCGCTGCGAAGTCCGCCGTGGCTGTAATGACTTATGTTCTTACTGCCGGTAGTACTACGCCTCCTACTATAACCGGACTTGGTTATGACTCCGTTAATAATAAGCTTACCTGGACGAAACCTTCGGAAACTGCTTATTATTACTATACCGTAGAAATTGATAACGGAATGACATTTGAAGCGTACTCAATGAACGAATTCATGCTTTCAGACGTTACACCGGCTCTTACAACCGGCACGCACACTTTTCGGGTAGCCGCTAAAGAAATGGGCACCAGCACTGTGCTGGGTCAGTGGTCGAATTCGTTTACGTTTAATGTGGGTGGCGGCACTACGTCAACCTTCACAGTTCCTAGCGCAAGCAACGGTTCGATAAATGTTGTAATCAATCCTGCCCCGACGGCGACAATGCCTACAATCGGCGATTTTGATGTTAAATACAGCATTAATAACGGCGCCGATACACCTGCCGGTTCTGTAACGACTATAACCGGAGCAATGGGACAGTCTAATTTTACGCTAAGCGTTCCTATGATTCCTGGCGGGACGGCTGTTCAGCCAGCAGTGTATAAAGTGACTTATAAAGGCATAACAGCACAGTCGCCTTCGTTCAATGTTCCTGTGAGCGGCACAACTACCATTCCTAATGTTATAGGTATTTCTTATGATCAAACCATGAAAAAACTTACATGGACAGAGTTAACGCCTGCAAGTACTTATTACTATGACGTAAAAATCGACGAAACGATTAATGAGCCTTTTGGCTATATGGCTGAATACTGGATGCCTTATAACATAGTTCCGGGTAATCACACAGTTTCAATACGTGGCAGAAACCAGGCTGGCGCGACTGGAAATTGGTCAACTCCGATAACTATTACCATACCAGTTCCGCCGGTCATGGGAATTTGGTATGATTCAATGGCTAAGGTGTTGAAGTGGGGATCGACCGCCAACGAGGGACCGGTATATTCATATAACTTGAAAATTGACGGTGGAACGTCCGTAAGTGTTGGAACTTTGAAAGAATATTCCGTAGCTAACCTGACTGCCGGTGTTCATAAAGCACAGGTGCAGGCAGTTTATACAGCCGTTACGCCGCCGATGGAAGGTCCCTGGTACGATCCTAATATGACGATGCCGGAATATGAATTTACTGTGCAAGCTAATTTGACTGCTCCTGGTCCCGTTACGAATCTGACCTACTCGGCGTCGATGATTTCGTTCACTCCGCCTGCAGGCCTAACTGGTACGGTAGGAACTGACTATACTTATGTTGTTGAGATTGCCGACTACAATAATCCGACCACCAATAGCTATTACAATCAGGTTGTGACGGACAATCCTGTTAATATTAACAACCTTGGTGTAGGCAGCTGGCTGATGGCGGGAGCTCAACTCAATATTACCGTATCCGTTATGTTGCAGCCTCATGGCGCGATGCTTAAAGGAACGCCCACTACGATATCTCAAATCAACTATTCTACTGCCGCCCCCAAACTCACCGGCAGCAAATAAACAGTAACATCAACAACTAAATAATTCGCGCGGCGGGCAAAAACCCGCCCAGCGGAGCAAAAAAACGGAAGGCCGAAAACGCCTTCCGTTTTTTGTCTGTATATAATTTGCTTTTTGTTAAATTGAAAAATACTATTAAATTTTGATGTTGTTCGAAAAGGCTTGTTATGTTATGTTATATTTTTCTCAAAGTTATTATTATAAATAAAAAAACTTCGCCTTAGCCAACATTCCGCAGCCGCCGAAGGCGGCGAGGCGGGGGCGCCGTTGCCATCCCGCGCCCCGTACTAGCGCCTCAGGCGCGTCGGACGGCGGCGGGGCGAATGTTTTTTTGTTATTTTTTACATTCCAACTGTATTTTCCGGGTTAACGGCGAGGCGCAGAGTTAAGCGAAAGTGCAGCTATCGCGTGTGAGAATCTCGCTCAACGGAGTCCGGACAGTCTTCTATCGGCTGCATACGTGAATGCGAAGGAGTAAGCCCGCAAAAGCCATATTCCGCAAAAATTAAATTTGACAGTCGATTGCTTATAGTGTATAATTAAATATTAATATACTTTACTTTATGATACGGGAGGGATATAATGGAAGCGATAAGGATCAACGATATTGTTGGCACTGATGGAATTTTTATAGATATAAAAAAAATAGAACAATTTAAAAATAAAAAAGTTGAAATAATTATTCTGCCTGTGGATGAAACTAAAAAAACAAAGCAAAAAAACGTTCAGGATTTCGCAGGTTCCATTAGCGAAAAAGACGCCAAAGAAATGCTTATCGCCATGGACGAATGTCGTAAAATTGATGCCGGAGAATGGAAATGAAATTATTATTCGACACCAATATCATTATCGCTTTTTTGAAAAATGATAAAGAAATAGTTCGAAAAATTAAAAATTATGATATTGCCATTTCCGCCATAACGGCTGGCGAGTTGCTTTATGGAATAGAAAATTCTGCGCGAAAAGTCGAAAATTTAAGAAATTATAATTCTTTTGTTAGTTTATGTAAAATTTATCCTGTCGATGAAGATGTTGCGAAAGTATATTCTGAAATAAGATATGCTTTAAAAGAAAAAGGAATGCCTGTTCCTGAAAACGATATCTGGATAATGGCCACCGCCAAGCATAACGGTTTAATTATAGTTACACGCGATGAACACATTTTAAAACATGATCTTGTAGAGAGCTTGCAATGGTAAAATTAAGGAGCTCAATTCATGGCTGACAGAATTGATCTGAAGACGGCGCTGAAAATAGTCGAAAAATATGCCGAATTGCTTAAAGAAACTATGGACGTTAAAGGTGTTTATTTATTCGGATCGTTTGTCAGAGGCTGTTTCGATGAAGACAGCGACATCGACGTGGCCGTGGTATCCGATGAATTTAACGGCGATATTGTTGACGATATGCTTAAATTGATGAGAATTAGACGAAAAGTCGATATCAGGATCGAACCGCATCCCTTTTTGGCGAAGGATTTTAACGAAAATAATCCGTTCGTAAGAGAATTGATGAGTAATAATATAAAAGTGGCGTGATGGCTATTTAATTTAATCGAATCATGTAAAACGCGCGGCGGGTGAAAACCCGTCCCGCAAAGCAAAAAACGGAAGGCTGAAAACGCCTTCCGTTTTTAATTTGAATTTTAATGGCGAAGAATAAATTGCGATTTGACAATAGTACCATTTTATGGTATCATATATTTATGAACGCTAAAAACAGAAAAACATTGAAAGATGTCTTTGCCAGGCCTGTTTTGTCCGGCATATTGTGGAACGATATCGAGGCCTTGCTGATAAGTCTGGGTGCGGAGATTGCCGAAGGAAGAGGTTCGCGCGTGCGCATCGCGCTTAACCAGGTGAGAGCGGTTTTTCATCGTCCTCATCCCAAAAAGGAAACGGATAAAGGCTCGCTTCAGTCGATGAGAAGATTTCTGGAAAACGCGGGGGTGAAGTTATGATAGAATATAAAGGATACATAGGTAGTGTCGGTTACGACGGCGAAGCGGGCATTTTTCACGGTGAGGTCATCAACACCCGCGACGTTATTACATTTCAGGGAAAAACGGTCAGGCAGATCGAAAAAGCTTTTCGCGACTCTATAAACGACTATATCGAATGGTGCGAAAGCGAGGGTGTCAGCCCTGAAAAGCCTTTTTCAGGAAGGTTTAATCTGAGGCTCAATCCCGAACTGCACAAAAAAGTCGCCGTAGCGGCCGGAAAATTAAATATCTCGCTCAATAAATTTATAGAAAATATCTTAAACGACGAAGTGAAAAAAATATTGCCGCGATAAGCCGGACTCTTTTACTTAGAGACCGAATGTACGGTGTCGAACTTGTCCGCGGCGTATTTTTTCTCGCCGATGGCCTCTTTCAAAAGTGTATCAGACATTTGTAATAACGATATCTGGATAATGGCCTCAGCCAAGCATAACGGTTTAATTACAGTTACACGCGATGAGCACATTTTAAAAAATGATCTGGCAAAAAGTTTGCAATGGTAAAATTAACCTGAAAAATACAATTAAATTTTGATGTTGTTCGAAAAGGCCTGTTTTGCTTTATTTTTCTTAAAGT
>DIVV01000004.1:2448-11349 GCA_002423385.1 bacterium UBP16_UBA6123 | reverse complement strand
GCACAAGTCGCAATTAAAAGCGATATCAGCCGCGTTATCAATCTTATGATCGAAACTTCGTTGAGCGAATCCACGCTATTTTCCGATACCGACGATACTCCTTTATTGAAGGCGGTTAATGAAGAAGCCGATGACGCGGCGGCCGACGCCGAATTTTTAAAGACGCTATCAGATATTTCGATAGTTAAAACCGTCGATTCCATAATATTAAAGGCTATACGCAAGAAAGCCTCCGATATACACTTTGAAGTTTATCCCGAGGGACTTAAGGTTAAATACCGTATCGACGGCGCGCTTTACGTGGTTAAAACCATAGACGCTAAATCGAAAAATTTTATAATTTCGCGTCTTAAAAATATGGCGAATCTGGATATATCCGAAAAGAGGATACCGCAGGACGGCCGGTTCAAGCGTTATGTCGACGAGCGCGCCATCGATTTTCGCGTATCGGTGCTGCCTTCGGTTTTCGGTGAAACCGTCGTTATAAGGGTGCTCGATCAGAACGCTCTGGGGCTCGATATTAACCGGCTCGGATTTCCTGAAAACGATCTTGTAAGGTTTAAAAAGAATATATTCAAGCCTTACGGCATGATACTGGTAGCCGGCCCTACGGGCTCCGGCAAGACCACCACGCTTTATTCGGCGATACGCGCGATTAAAACGCCCGAAGACAAATTCATAACTATCGAGGATCCGGTCGAATATCAAATTCCGGATATCGTGCAGATCAACGTCAACGAGAAGAAGGGGCTCACATTCGCTTCCGGGCTGCGTTCTATCGTGCGGCAGGACCCCGACGAGATAATGGTCGGCGAGATACGCGATTTCGAGACGGCGAATATAGCTATAAACGCCGCGCTGACAGGGCATCTCGTTCTTTCGACGATACACGCCAATAACGTTATCGACGCCATAGGACGGCTCGTTAACATGGGGGTCGATCCTTATCAGTTCGCGGCTTCTTTTAATCTTATAATGTCGCAGAGGCTTATCCGCAAGATATGTTCGAGCTGCCGGCAGGAGTGCGAAGCCGACGGGGAGATCGTTAAATTAATGGGCGATTTTGAAAAGTATAAAGACAATAAATTTTATAGGGGCGCGGGTTGCAGGTTCTGTCATAATACCGGTTATTCCGGGCGTACCGGCATATACGAAACTATGCCGCTTTCAGATACCATTAAATCGATGGTAATAGGCCGACAATCGCCGCTCGAAGTTAAAAAACAAGCCGTGGCGGAGGGTATGACGACGCTGCGGCAGTCGGCGTGGCGGCTTGTGGCCGAAGGCGTGACTACCATCGAAGAAATCAACCGCATGACTTTTGAAGATTAGCTTTAGATGCGGATAGTGAATTTAAATAGTGAGTAACGGGGGCATGAATTGGCTGTTATTGATATCGGCGGATATAGCCTGAAAGTACTGAATAAAAATAAAACTTACGATTTCGTATTGCCGCAAAATTGCCTTGGCGGCACTTTTACCCTTCCTTTTATCGACGAGGCGAAATTGCCCTGCGTTTTGAACCGCGTAAAAAAAGAGGCTCGCGTTTCTGAATGCGATCTTATAATACCCGATCAGTGGGCGCGTCAGCTTTTCGTTACCATAACTAACGACGAGGCGCAGGAAAAGATAAATAACGATTATCTAATATGGCGCTCTAAAGATCAGATACGCGAAGAAGTCCATTCAGGCGCTAAAATTTGCGCGCATATCACGGGCCTCGAAACCAGCGTGGATAAAAAACAGCATATCGGCGCTTATTTATGCCTGGTTAAATACGAAATACTAAATAAAATAACCGATGTTTTCGCGCATAACGGCATCGTTATAAATTCCATTGAACTTTCCAGCCACGCGATTTATAATTATATTTTGGATTCATGCGCTCCTGGCGATAATTTCGCTGTGATCAATATCGGCTACGAAGTTTGCACTATTTATTTTTTTATAAACAACCAGCCGGTTTATGTCAGAATTATTGAAACCGCCGGAAAACATTTCGAAGAAGAACTGCGCGCGGCTTCGGCGAAGGTTTTGGGCGCCGCCTCCTCCACGGCGGCCGTAAAAAGCGGAGCGGCTGCTGCGGCCGCCGATTCGAAAGGGCTTAAAGCCGGCGCCGGCAGCGGCGAAATTCTCAAGGCGCCCGCTTCAGCCGCGCTTTACGCGGCTGAAATAAAAGAAAAAGAAAGTTATTCAGCCAGACTGGCGGCGCTTAAAATATTTCCGGCTAGCGCCGATTACGATACTCTCGAGGCGTTTGAAACCAATAAATCCTGCGTTCGGGATAATTTTTTAAAGGAAATCCATCTCACATTCGAATTTTTTTCGTCGAAATTTCCGGCGGCTAAGATATCGCAGGTATTTTTGAGTGGCGGTATGTGCAAATTCGGCGGCCTCGACTTTTTTATGACGAATTTTCTGGCTATAGATACCCGTTATGCGGCCGAAATTGAAAAGATCCAATATCTGGCGCTTTACGCGGCAAAGGAGCAATAGCGCATGGAAAAGAAAATCAGGATGAATTTTTACGTCGAAGGCAGATCGGCGCTTAAATATTCAAAAAATTTCATAATAGCCAGGGGCTTTATAGTCCTGCTGCCTTTATTATATTTTTCTTATATAGCTTATTGTTATCAGCACTATACCGGCGCATATTACGAGGCGGACGCGAAGGCGTCATCGCTGCAGGAGCAAATCGATAAATACAAGCGTGAACTCAAGAATAATAAAATAATTATCATCGATTCGGATACGGGCGAAACCGTTATTAAAAAGGGTTTTTTTAATGATTTCGAAGCGGCGTTTTGCGATACCGTCGAGATTTTGTTCGATAGCGGCGTGAAGGAAAAAATCGATAAATTTAAATCAGGCATGGCGCAGGGCGTTAAAAAAATAAAAACCGGCGAGCGCGTCATTTTCGAAGGCCTGTTCGCGGCGGCTGTCGAATTCGGCGCGGAAGCGTCCATGCGTAATTTAAGGCTCGATTTCACATCGAAAAAAATCGATTTTCAATTAAATTGCCGTAAACGCGAAACGCTGAATAAATTGATCTCTAACATTCAGGGCCTTCAGTGGGCCGAACAGGTTTTCGTTTCGTCGCTGAAAACTTCCGACGATCAGATCGGCGCGTATATTATAATTTCATTGAGGGAGGCTGAGCTTTTTGAATGAGCGTGAAAAGTCTAAATTATTCAGTATAGCCGTAATTAATATTATGGCGCTTTTATTTGCCGGATTTTTACATATACTGCTGCTTTCGCCGCAAAAAGACGCGGTGGCGGCTCTTGATAAGCCGATCGCTGAGCTTGTTGAAAAAAGGGACGCTCTGGCTAAAGAGGCGGCCGCTTTCAATTCCGATAAGTTTAATTTTAGCGCCAGTCTGCTCGCGCTTAAAGAGTATTTCAAAATAAATTTCGCTTCGGCGAGCGTAGAAGTTATCCAGAGCGATCTTACGCTTATCGCGAAGGATGTCAAAAATCGTTATCTGAATATGGAATTCGCCCTCAAAAAAATTTACTTCGTTGAAACTCTCGATGTGAGGGCTAATTTTAAAGCGGTTGGCATGAATGATTTTCTTAATTTCATCGATGGCGCGCGCTCGAAATATTTTGTGGCGGTTAAAATGATAACGCTGGACAGGCTCGATGAAAAAGAACTCGATATTTCCTTCGATTTTTATATACCGTTTAATGAATTTAAAATCAGAAATTTGATTGAAGGCGGATTTTAATGCTTGATAAAAGATACGCTGCCGGTAAAAGAGGGTTTTCAATAATAGAACTGCTGGCCGTAATATCGATAATATCGATACTGTCTTCTATAGCTGTTTTTAATATAGCTTCGCGGGCTAAACTCGCTAAAGACGCCGCCGTTAAAAACAACCTCATGATTATAAGAGGTGCTGTCAGCCGCTATTACGCGCTTAATTTGAAATATCCCGATTCCATAGAAAAGCTCGCCGGCACGGAATTAAAAACCGTCCTTTTAAAATGGGACGCGGCGAATTCTTCCGGCGATATAGCCTATAACCGCGAAAACGGCTCGGTATATCTTGCGGCCGGGGGCGGCGGGCGGCCCGCCGGAAAAGACTTTTACGGCGTCGGCTACAGTGAATATTAAACCGGCAGGAAATTCGGTTAATAAAAATAATGTCAATAAAGAATATCACATTGTCTTCAGGGACTGTTGTGTTTACAAATACAAGGGATATAGTGCCGATGGGTAAAATAATAAGACTCGATAAAAAGCATCGCTTTATATTTGCGGGTAAAAAACCGGCTCTGGACGGCGCGAGGGCGTTTACGCTGATAGAGGTTTTGAGCGTGGCGGTTTTTCTGTCGATTATAAGCATGGCCGTCATACAGGGTTTCGAGCACAGCGTTAAAAAGCAAAAAGAAGAGAACCTTCGCGGGGCGCTTAATTCGATGCGCGGCGCCGTCGATCTTTATTATTTAGACCGTCTCGCTGCCGAACCCGGTCTCGTTCACGAAAAAAGATTTCCGTCATCGCTTGGCGAACTCGTCGAAAAAAAATATCTGCGCGCAATACCCGCAGATCCATTAACCGGCGAGTCTTCGTGGGAAATAATTTTCGTCTCTGAAAATGAAAAGCGCGTTTTTGACATTAAATCGAAGGCGCGCGGCGCGGCGCTCGACGGGACGCTTTATTCGAACTGGTAATAGTATAAAGAGGATCCGGCATGAAAGATAATTTTTATGAAAATATAATAAAAAACTCTCCATCCGCTTACGCGTATTGCCGTATTATTTTAGACGGCGCCGGCGTTCCCGTCGATTTCGAATATATCGAAGTCAACGCTTCCTTCGAATCGCTCGCGAAAATCAAAGCGGGCGAAGTTATCGGGCGCAGAGCCACGGAAATATTTGCCAGCGTCAAAAACGGCGCGTTCGACTGGAACGGATTTTATGGTGAAATAGCTTTGAACGGCGGCAGCCGTGAGTTAGAATATTTTTTCGAGCCTGACGGCGGCTTTTATAAAATATATGTTTATTCACCTGAAAAATATTATTTTATAGTTTTTTTAACCGATGTCACAGTTGAAAAAAAGAAAGCGGCCGAACTCGAAGTTTTATTCGAGCAGGCCAGCCGGCGCGCTTATCAAAATGAAACCCAGTTAAAAAGCGTTTTAAGCGTTTTGCAGTATCGCGGTAAAAAAATGCAGGAATTTCTCGATCATGCCCTTCACGAGGCTATCAAACTTACATCCAGCAAAATCGGATATATTTACTATTACAACGAGGCCGATAAGCAATTCGTGCTTAACAGTTGGTCGAAAGACGTTATGAAGGAATGCAGCGTCGTAAACCCTCAAACTCTTTACCAGCTTGAAAAAACTGGTATATGGGGCGAGGCGGTCCGCCAGCGCAGGCCGATTATTATAAACGATTTTCAGGCGCCCGATCCGCTGAAAAAAGGATATCCAGAAGGCCATGTTCCGCTTTATAAATACATGACTATTCCGGTTTTTAGAGAGGATGAAGTAGTCGCAGTCGTGGCGGTAGCCAATAAGACGGTCGATTACGATGAAACCGATCTACTTCAGCTCACGCTTCTTATGGACGCCGTGTGGAAGCGCGTGGAGATAAAAACGGGCGAACTCGCGCTTTATGAGAGTGAAGAAAAATTTTGCGTGCTGGCGGAAAATTCCAGCGACGCTATATGGCATATTGATATGGATTTCCGTTTTTTATATATAAGCCCTGCCGACTCGCGTATGCGCGGTTTTTCTAAAGACGAAGTTATTGGCACGACTTTTTGGTCGCTTCTTAAGCCGGAAGGCGTTGAGTATTTAAAAGAGGCTAACGCCCGCAGGCTCGATGATCAAAAGCGCGGCATAAAGACCGGTACGCAGCGTTATGAGCTTGAGCAGAAATGCAAAGACGGAAGCTGGCTGTGGACTGAAATAACCGTCACCCCGTATTGTACGCGCGACGGTGAGCTTGCCGGCTATCACGGAGTCACCCGCGATATAACCGCGCGCAGGCTTTATGAAACCAAACTTTTACAGGCAAATCTCGAACTTCAGAAAGCCGGCGAGGAGGCTCGCGAACTCGTCGCCAGAGCCGAAGCCGCCAATAAAGCCAAATCCGAATTTCTCGCCAATATGAGTCATGAAATCCGCACGCCGCTAAACGGCGTTATAGGCTTCACCGATTTACTTAAAAATACCGATTTGAGTCCGATCCAGCGGCAGTACGTCGATAACGCCAATATTTCGGCGCAGTCGCTTTTAGGCATTATTAACGATATTCTCGATTTTTCTAAAATCGAGGCGAATAAAATCGAGCTCGAGCTTATAACCACCGATATCGTCGAACTTTTAGAAAACGCTTCCGATATAATAAAATTTCAGGCGGCGAAAAAAAAACTTGAATTATTGCTAAATATCGCCCCCGATATGCCGGCGCTCGCGCTTGTAGATCCGGTACGGCTCAGACAGATTTTTGTCAATCTTTTGAGCAACGCCGTTAAATTCAGCCAGAAAGGAGAAATCGAGCTCAAGGCCGTTTTTACGCGCATCAGTGATACTAAGGGCAGATATTACTTTGAAGTGCGCGATACGGGTATCGGTATAGACGAAGGCCAGCGCGCGAAATTATTCAAGGCGTTTTCGCAGGCGGACGCTTCTACGACCAGAAAGTACGGCGGCAGCGGCCTCGGGCTCATTATTTCGAATCTGCTCGCCGAAAAGATGGGCGGTAATATTGAGTTTAAAAGCGAAGTCGGCCGTGGAAGCTCTTTTTACTTCACGATCGAAACCGAATGCGCTCAAAAAGTGAAAATTGATGCCAGCGTTCTTGAAAATATAAAAAGAATTTTAGTAATCGACGATAACGATAATAACCGGCTTATACTCGAACACCTTTTCAAAAATAAGGGCGTTGAATTCTTCGGCTGCGCTAACGGTTACAGCGCACTCGAATTGCTCGAATCTTCGGCGTCTTTCGACGCGGTGATAATCGATTATCATATGCCTTATCTCGACGGCCTTGAAACTATTAAAATAATGCGTGAAAAATTAAAGCTGACTCCCGAAAAACAGCCTGTTATACTTTTACACAGCTCTTCCGACGACGCGGAAGTTATCGAGGAATGTAAAAAACTTGGAGTCCGTTATAATCTTATTAAACCGGTTAAACTTTCAGAATTGTTTTATTACCTCAAAAATATAAAATGCGCTAACGGTCTGCCGGGCGGCGAAAAAAAACGCGACGCGCTTCGTGACCGCACGATCCAATCTCTTAAAGAACATAAATTCAGCATATTGATAGCCGAAGATTCTTCCATTAATATGCTTCTGGTTAAAACCATGATTAAGCGCTTTCTGCCGGGAGCAAGGCTTATAGAGGCTCAAAACGGCAGAGAGGCCCTCGATATTATTCCGACGATTAAATTAGATCTGATTCTTATGGATATCCAGATGCCCGAAATGGACGGCATCGAGACCGTGCGCCGGATAAGAGCCCTGCCGGGGCCGGAGCATACCCTGCCGGTTATAGCTCTGACGGCGGGCGCCACAAAAGATGAAAAAGAAAAATGCATGGCTTCGGGCATGAATGATTTTTTAACTAAACCCGTTAATAGCGAAAATTTAAGAATAATGCTCGAAAATTATCTTGGCCGCGGCGTTCAAGGCGATAAAAATTCCGGCTCCGGCGGGGGCTGTGCTGAAAATAACGGTGAAATTGAATATAGTTTCAAAGCCGATGAACTTCTCGAGAATTTAAATAATGACAGGCACTTATTTAACGAAATGCTGGAAATGGGATTATTGAAAATGGCGGACTATATCGAAGTTTTTACCGCCGCCGCACGCGGTCGTGACATTTTAATGATAAAAAAATATGCGCATTTAATTAAGGGCTCGTCAGAGAGTATGACTTTTAACCGTCTGGCCGCTCTGGCCGGGGTCGCTGAAAAAAACGCCGAAGCGTCGCCCGAGGTAAACGATGACATCGTTAAAGATATTGAACTGGAATGGAAAAAGCTGAAGATTATTATAAGAGACGCCGTACTGTAGGCGTAAAAAAAATGCGAGGATATTAATATGCTTAATAATACCAATACCAGAAGGGCTTTTACTTTAATCGAAGTGCTCGCCGTCGTTATTATAATCGGCGTGCTTTTCGCGGCCAGCCAGCCTTTGATAGGAGATTCCGCCCGTAAAACAAAAGAAAGCGTTCTTAAAAATAATCTACGCTCAGTGCGAGAAACCGTGTCGCGGTTTTATAAAGATCACGAGCGCTATCCGGCCGGACTTCAAGAGCTCGTCGATAAAAAATATATAATGAAGCTGCCGGTAGATCCAATAACCGAAAAAGATGACACCTGGACGATCATTTCTTCGGCGCCGGGCGCGGGCGATTTGTACGATATTAAATCCGGCGCGCGCGGGCAAACTTTAGAAAAGGTTAAATATGAAGATTTATAATAAGCCGCGCGGAAGCGTGGTTATAGTTATTATTTTATTTATCGCTATCAGCGCTGTTATAGCGCATAAAATCGTAGTTAATTCCGCCGTGCGGGTTAAAAGCGCTAATGAACAACTTTTGAAAACCTATCTTGGCGAGTATAATCACGCGCTGCTAAGATTTTATGCCGTCGAAAAAAAATGGCCGCGCGATATTTCAGAGCTTGCTTCCAAACCCGGATATCTGCGTCAATTATCCCCCGATCCGTTCACTAAAAAAACGGATTATCTGCTTATTGAAGAAAACGGCCGTAAATATATAGTATCGGCTTCCGCTGAAAAAAGTTTTGACGGCCAGGCCTATAACACACTTTGCGTCAATGCCGCCCGTAAATTCGTTCGCGTCGTCGGAGGCGGCCGATAATTCGCTGAGACCGGGATGGATGGATGGAGGGAAAGAAAGGACCAAT
>DIVV01000004.1:0-2435 GCA_002423385.1 bacterium UBP16_UBA6123 | reverse complement strand
GGAACTTAATATTTCGGCTCACGGTAATACTTTAAAGCGTAACAACTTTTAATAAATCACCGAAAATCATATAAAATTTGAAAATTTTATATGATTTGAAAATTCGTTTGACTTAATTTGCACTAATTTAAAGACTTGATTTGAGGCGATTTTTACCGCGAGCAGTTGAGCTAAATCGCATTGGTGCCATTGTTGCACCGCATGTGCGCGCGCCGCGCGCACATGCAAACAAACAAACAAGCAAGCTGGCAGATAAATAAGTAAAAGGCAGGAAACAAAAAGGAAATAAAAAAACAAAACGAAACAAAACGAAAAAAAGTCATGACAGAAAAAGCTATCGATAAACTAACGAAAAAGCGTCAGGCAAAATGCGGATTGAGGGAGGGGCTTAGGGAGGGAGAAAGGGTTGCCAACCTTTTCTCCCTCCCTTCAAAAAAATAATTTTAATCACAATTTTAACGATATTATTTGCATTTAAGCGCGTGGTTTGATATAATTTATTATATGTGTTTCAGGCGCGCCGTGCCGCGTTACGGCGATTGTTATTAAGCGTTTTTTTATTAGCCGAATGAAAGTTACAGGTATATAAATGGGTAAAAAAAATTTTAAAATCTTATTGCTCGATGCGCCGCAGTCCGTGTGGAAGTGGTTTGACGGCACATTGCCCTCGCCCGCTCTTGCAATACTCGCCTCTTATACAAAAACTTTATATGAAGTAAGCGTGCTCGATTTGAATGTCGATAAAACTCCGTGGCGCACGTTAAAAACCAGGTTGGATGAATTCGCTCCCGATTTAATCGCGCTTCCCTGCACGCATACATGCCATGTAAACGAAGTGCGCGCCGCGCTTTTAATGATTCGAAAATACGCGCCTAAAACTTTAGTGTGCGGCGGCGGCATTCATTTTAAGGTCTTTCAAAAACAGTATATAGAAAGCGGTCTTGTCGATTTTATAGCTACCGGTGAAGGCGAGCTCACATTCAGCGAGTTATGCCGGGCGCTATCGGGTTTTAAAGAAAAGGCGGATGCTTTACTTTCAAACGGCGCCGCTGTTGGGGCGCCGGTGTCTCTCGAAGATAAATATGGCGCGCTCAGGGCTATTGACGGCCTGGCTTTTATGTATAACGGCGAGCCGTTTCAAACCGCGCCGCGCGCGCACATTAAAAATCTCGACACGATTCCATTTCCGTCATACGAATTGTTTCCGATGGCGCATTATAAAATCCCCATATATGGCGGTCCTGAAACTTTCGGCATAACTTTCGGCCGCGGCTGTGCGAACCGCTGTTGTTTCTGCTCCGAATCTTACGGCTGGGATTATACGCTGCGGCGCAATTCGCCCGAATATGCAGTCCGGCATATAGAGCTTCTGCGCGATAATTATAAGCGCACCACTTTTATATTCGCCGACACCGATTTTTTGCTTAACCGCAAGTGGGTGGAGGAGTTTATCGATATTATCAAACAGCGGCGGGTTAAAATTAAATTTCATATACAAACGGCATGTACTACAATTATTAAAAACGAGTCGTTAGTGCCGAAGTTAAAGGAGATAGGCCTTTTTGAAATTATGCTGGGCACCGAATCGCCGTTTCAGAACGTGCTTAACAAGTTGAAAAGTTTTCCGCTCAACCAGAAGATAATGATCGATGCGATGCAGATAGTTAAAAAATACGACGTTTTATTAATGGCGATGATGTTCTGGGGCACCGAGTACGATGACGCCGAAACGCTGCGTGAGGGCCTTAAATTTTTCGATAAGTACGCCGATATAACCTGTCCGAACGTTATGACGCCTTATCCGGGCACTCCGCTTTACGAAGAGCTCAAGCAGAAGGGTAAAATATATATCGATGATATGTCGGTTTACGATCAGTCGCATGTGATCGTGCCGGCCGGCGATATGAGTTACGCGCAGACGCGTTTTACTTATGAGATGGGGCTTTTAAAGCATTATAACCTGAACCTGTTTTATTATACGGGCTTATTTTCCAGAAATAAATTTTTACGCATCAATTACTGGCATTTTACTAAATTAATATGGATGAACGCGCTGGAAGGCTTTATGAATCCTGTGCGCTATCATAAAAAGTTATACGCCGAAAGCGAATATGAATCGGTAATGGGCGAAAAATGGGAGGGCGGCTGCAGTGGATTCTAAAAATTATAAAATTTTACTTGTTGACGCGCCCGAAAATCTGTCGTTATGGTTTAACGGCACCATACCGTCGCCCGCGCTGTCTATACTCGCTTCGTGCGTCAAAAAAGAGTACGATGTAAAAGTTCTCGATTTAAGCGTTGAAGAGCGGCCGTGGGAAAAGCTAAAAACTTCACTCACGGAGTTTAACCCTCATTTAGTCGGCGTTTCCTGCACGCATACCTGTCAGCTCAATGAAATAATGGCCGAGCTTAAAATTATCCGCAAGTTTTCGCCC
>DIVV01000243.1 GCA_002423385.1 bacterium UBP16_UBA6123 | reverse complement strand
GCATACGAAGTATGCCGTATTTGCGCAGTTTTATATTCAGGGAGAGATAAGGGGGTTCGGGGGAAAAGGGAGGGCTATTAGTCCTTCCTTTTCCCCCGACTCGGTCTTATATAATATACATTTTTATTTTATTTTACTTTATTTTACTTTATTTTATTCTGCCTTTAACGCTTTCGACGGCTTCTTTAACGAACGGCGAACTGTTTAGCTGTCCCAGTGCGTCAAGAACGAACTTAACGGGAAGCGCTTTTATCGAGGCGTTGCCTGTTATTGTTTTTTTATCGCAGTTAGCGTACATAGCGTAGGTTTGTATGAATTTATTCAGGTCGCGGCCGCTGAATTCCGGCGAGTTTTTAGACGCCAATTCATTTATGGCGAGTTTAAATTTATCGAAATTCATATAAACGCTCATAAATGATGAGGCAGGCCATTCGATTATCTTTTTAAATTCTTCGTCGGCGGCGAGGCTTGCCTGCTTGTTATTGGATGAATTGACTATTTTTTCAAACGACTCTTTGCTCGAAGCAATAATCAGATAATTGCCGCTATGGCCGATTGTCACCATAAAATCTTTTATGAATTTTTCGGCTCCGGCTGCGGTGCTCGTTTTAACTTTAACGCCGGCCAGGTTATCGTCTTTAAAATCGAACGGAGTACCGGCGATTTTTAGGACTTTTTCGAATTTATCGAAAAACTTCCATGCGTTTTCGGAACTTTTCGAACCGAGGCCTATATAAAAGTGGGAAGTGCCAGCGATATTAGCGCCGAATATCTCGCCGTTCATCCATGAAAGAAGGTCATCTTCGATCGACAAGCCGAACATCATTGCCACCGTGGGTTTCGCCGCATCGATCATGGGTTTTGCAAGTTTCATGGCTTTATCGCCGATATTGAGTTTTATATCGAAGAAAGCGGCTGTGTCGGCCGGGAGTATATTTGAAATATGTTCATTTTTAGCTTCGGTAGAAATAAGCGCTTTGATAAAATCGCTTTTTTCAGCCGTGGCTTTATCTTTTATATCTCTTAAATTGACAACCCATTTAGATGCGACATTCGCGAAATCGGGGCTCAGAGATGCTGCTAAGGCTATGCTCGACACGTATTCGGATTCGGCTTTATGGCCGCTTTCGATAGCGCCCTGACGATATACCGAGCCGTCGAAATAAAAGAATAAATTAGCGCCGGCGCCTATTTTATCGAAATCGGCTTTTATCTGTTTATTGGTAAAAACGGTTTTATCGGCTTTGAACGCCTGAACTATTGATTTTAATATTTTTTCGGTCCTGGCCGTATCATATTTTTGATAAATGAAAAGCCCGCCGAAGTTATTGTGTTCGATAACGCGCGGTTCGAAATTTTTAAAAACGTTTTCCTTATCGCCGCCCTTAAACGACGGGATCGAAGTCTTAAGCGCGCCTTCGGCTTTATCGGTGAATATCATTTCTTTTGAATGCGCTTTGGACGCTGAAATCATTATTTCTTTAAAGAGCGCGTTGAATTCCTTAGCGGCAGCTTCGTCGCTGAATTCGGCGCTGAGTAAAACATCGGGCTGGCGCTTAAAGTCGGCTATATTTAAAAAAGCCGCCAGAGTGAAAGATTTAAGTTTTTTAATGGTTTCGAGCATCTTTTCAGGAAACTCAGTACCTGTTCTCTTTTTAAATTCGGCCAAATAACCGGCGAATTCTTTATCGGCTTTAAGCGTATCGATTAATTTCGCAAGCTCCGCCTGATGGGCGGAATCCATCGAAAGCTGAACTAAAAACGGAGTATCAGCCGGCACTCCCGGCATAGACGCTATCTGCGCAAACGCGCAGGACGCATAAAATAAAACCGGCAATACGGCCATAATAAAGGCTTTGATAACAATTTTTTTACTCACTTAAGCAGCACCGTCCTTCTTATTGATCATAAGTCACAATAGTTAAATGATAGCAAATATTTTTATAAAGTCAAATTGCCGCCGGGGCCGGCGCCTTTCCGCGAATTAACCGGGAGGCCACATTAATAAACGACCGGCGAGCACGTGGAAATGAATATGAAATACCGTCTGACCGGCGGCGCGATTAGTATTTAATACCACGCGAAAGCCGTCTTCCGAATATCCTTTTTCTTTCATCACCCTGGCTATAGTTTCAAATACCTTGAATAAATAAGTGGAATGCTCGGCTTTAAGTTCGAGCACCGTGTCTATATGTATTTTAGGTATGGCCAGCGCGTGAAAAGGCGCCTGAGGATTGATATCTTCAAACAATAAAACATTGTCGTCCTCATAAATAATCTTCGAAGGTATTTCTTTGTTGATAATCTTACAAAAAACGCAATCCAATAAAAACTCACTCCTTTATTTACTAGTGTTTTTACAATTAAAAAGATAACAGATTTTATTAATATTGTCAAAACATATTTTAGTTTTATATAATAACTGGTTGTATAGTAAGTGGTTTATATAATAATATAATCGTCGTGTTATTTTTTATATTATTTTTCCGATATTAACTCTGCAATAAAATAAAAAAATAGACGATAACGGGTGATAAAATTTGAATGAAGATATAAACAACCAAACGACCAAAAACGCCAACCGCAAAATTGTCGATATTTACTTAAAAGGCGATTTAATAAATGATTTAAAGACGAATCAGCAGTCCGCCGGGACTGCTGACGATGAAACGAAACCGGTGAGCCGGTTCAAAGGCGGGCTTTACAAGACCAACCGTGCCATATTTTTCGCTCTGGCTTTTATAATTTATTTAGTATCGCTCAACTCAGGCTGCACTCAGCCCGAAATAGACCCGGGCCGCGACGAAATCGGCAATCCATACGTAGCTTTAGTGATCGAGCCTAAAGACTCTAAGGTAATCACCGGTTCGTATAAGCAATTCGCCGTCAACGCGATAGATCTCGAGGGTAAATACACCAAAGTGCAGCCGGTATGGTCGGCCACTTACGGCAGAATAACCAAAGAAGGCGAATATGTCGCCCCGGAGGAACCCGGCTATTCGATAATTACGGCTAAACACGGCACGATATCGGCGAGCACTCAAATTTACATAGAAAGCAGCAATGAAATTAAAAATTTCTTCATAATCCCCGAATCGGGCGAGGTAGAAGTCGGCCGCTCCATCCAATTAGTATGCCGGGCGCAGAACGCCGCTGGCGATTTTATACCGGTTCTGGCCTCCTGGAGCGTCGATATGGGCAATGTAACAAACACAGGCTATTTCAGCGCGCCCGGCTCGCCGACGACCGCGCGGATAAAAGCCCAGCTTGGAAGGCGCGAGGCATATTCAAATCTGAGCGTCATAAGCGTCAGGCCGCGTTCGATATATATAACGCCTTCGGTGGCTACGGTTGCGGCGAACGCTTCGCAAAACTTCACGGCCATCGTTTATGACGCCTACGGAAACGTATTATCGCCTAAAAATTTGATCTGGTCAACGACCTATGGCAAAATTACGCAGGAAGGCGTTTACACCTGCCCCGAAACTCCGGTCGCCGCGCAGATAATGGCGCGCATAGAAAACGTGCACGGCTTCGCTTATGTAAATACTTCATCCGGCGCAACCGCCGTAAGTATAGATATAAGCCCCGCCAACGCGGTTCTTCGCGTCGGCGAATCCAGGCAGTTCAGCGCGGCGGCCTACGACGCTAACGGCGTCCAGGTGGCGTTTCCCGCTCAGATTTCATGGAGCGCGGTTAACGGAACGGTAGATTCAACCGGCCTTTTTACGGCGTCGCCATCCTCGCCCGGACTTGCCACGCTTAAAGTTTATTCGGCAACGCTCACTAAGGAAATCACGCTTTTAATAACCGAATAAATATCCGATAAAACCATCACGCAAAACAACGCAATTTAAATCGATACTGGAGTATATTAAAATGTTCGCATACGATAATATAATAGTCTCAGACGAAATTTTAGAAGCGCGATTTGCCTGCGACCTTAATTCATGCCGCGGCATCTGCTGCACGGACGGCGACGCGGGCGCGCCGCTGACAAACGAGGAAGCCGATTTTTTCAATGATAATATGGATAAATTAAATGAATTTCCGGCCGAATACGCCAGGCGCTTCAATAAATACGGCGTATTAAGCCAGGTTTTTATAAAACGGTTAAAAAATAAAACTTACTGCACCGCCACCTGTAATAACGGCGACTGTGTATTTTCATTCAAAAAAAACGAAATTTACTTCTGCTACCTGCAAAACTCGGACACTATATTTAAAAAACCCCTCTCCTGCTACCTTTTTCCCATAAGAGAAAGGATAACAGCGGGCGCGGTTTACCTTAATTTATTTGTATACGACGAATGCGAATGCTGCTATGATAAGTCAAAACCGCCGCTCGTTCATTTTTTAAAAGACGTTTTGATTGAGCGCTACGGCCGCAAGTTTTACGACGCGCTCGCAAAAGAGGTAAACCGTCTCAATGAACGATAAAGAAGAATCAAAGGCCGCCGCCCTGCCCGCTCAAAGCGCCGATAAAGAATTTATAACAGGGATAATCTGCGCCATAGCCGGTGTTTTATGTTTCGCGCCGGGCGCGCTTTTCATCAGAATGGCCGCGGGCATAGATCCGCTTGAAATAACGCTTCACCGTATGGCGTTAGCCTCTCTTGCAATTTTTATTTACGCCGCGGCCGCTAAATTCGATATCAGGGCGAAAAGCCCCAAAGAATACGCGGAACTGGCAATGTTCGGCCTTATAGCGGCGGCCCACTTCGGCTGCTTCGTAGCCTCGCTTTCATTCACGTTCGTTTCGCATTCACTCGCCCTCTGCTATACTGCGCCTATATTCGCCGCGCTTTTTTCGCGGCTTATTTTATCTGAAAAATCCAGCCGCAAACAGTTATTGGCCATAGTAATAACTTTTACGGGTATATTCATTTTAGTAGGTTTCGAACCAGCAATTAGCCGAAAGATTTTATTCGGCGACCTGCTCGCGCTTATTTCAGGCGCGGCCCTGGGGCTTTATCAAAGCATAAGCCGAATGTATAAAGATAAATACTCGCTGTTAAAGTATAAAGCCAACGCATATTTTTTTGCCGCGCTTTATCTATTTGCGATATTAATCACGCTCAGATTCAGTTTTTACGGCGATTTCAGCTCGGTTTATACCGCGTACTCGATAGCGGGCGTTGCCGCATCGGCTTTCGTGTGTACGCTTATAGGTCATGCGCTTATTAATTTCGCGCTCAGGCGTGTCGGAACGGTCCTTGTATCGCTTATCACAACGCAGGAAGTAACGGGCGGAATAATATTCGCAATAATATTTCTCGACGAAAAATTGAGCGCGCTGGCCTTTACGGGCATAGCCGTATCACTGGCCGGAATAGCGCTCGTAATTACCGGGTCAGAAAAAAATAAATAGTTGGATAAAGGTTGGATAAGAAACAGCTTTTTTACTTGCGGCCGTAATTAAGACCAATTCGCTCGCCTGTTTTTTTTACGGTACAATATACCTCAAGTTTCTGGGTATCGAGCTTATAGGCCGTTCCCCACGGATCGATGGTAACCTGTGGTAAATATTTGCCGACGAGCGCGTCGATGGACGGCGGATACTGCCCGCCGCTCTGGAGATGATATATTTTAATGGCCTGCTTGATGCCTTCTAAATCCTGAAGCGCTTTAGTGCGCCGGGTCCCATCGGTGATCGAAGAATAGTATTGCATGGCGAAAGTAGCCATGATAGACATTATCATAACTACCACCATGAGCTCTATAAGTGAAAAACCTTTTTTAGTGCCTTTATTATAATACATACGCATAAATAAAGCTCCTCGATTACATTCTATCACATAAAACGAAAATGTCAAATTTTATTTTATATTGACTTTATATTTTATATTTTGTATTTTGTATTATATATTTTGAGAGCACTTAATTAGATACTCCGTGAATGCTGCATTTAACGAAGCCGTTTTCATCGACCGAAAAACTGCCGCCGTCGGGACATTGCGGAATATCACGCAGATAACCGTTTTCAATTAACGATTTTACCGTGTCGCCGCCAATTTCAATAATCTTATCGCCGCCGCGATCTATATCGTGTAAAAACACTGCGTAATCAAGCATTTTACGGCTCGCCGCGCAAATATTTTTATGATAGTTAAGCCTCACCTGCTTAATGTTATTAAGTTTATCGGTAAATATGGAAAGGCTTCCGTGGACCGGGCAGACTACATGATTTATATAGTTGGTATAATATTTTCCAGTTTGCGGGCAGCGAAGCTCGGTGCCTTCGAAAAAATAAAATAAATCTTTTTTGGAAAACTCATCGTATGAAATCAAATATTCGGAAGGCGCTATATAACTGTCTTTTCCGCCGCCCGGCTGAGAACGGTCGCTCAGTGTCATTTTTTTAATATCGGCGTTGAAATTAACCGCCACTTCGACGATAAGCGCCTTTAAATTGCACATTATCTCCTGCTCTACTAATTCCCTTTCATTTTTATCGACTTTCGAACCCGTTTTTAATATTTTAAAGATACTATAAAGATAATTGGCCATAAGCGGGCGGTCGTCAATTTTGGAGTAAATTTTAAAGAGCCTGTAATTAGCCATCAAATGATCGCGGCGCATCGAAATAACTTTTAAATACTCTGCAATGGCAGGTTTCTGACGGTCGTTATTCTCGTAGAGATAGCCGAGATTATAAACGGGTGAAATGAGAGTTCTATCGATAAGATTAGAAGTTTTAAATTCAACCTCGGCTTCTTTGATAAAACCGAGCCTGTGATATCCCAGCCCGAGCGAATCGTGATAATTAGCATTATTGGTATCCAGCTCGACGGCGCGTTTTAAATATTGAAGCCCCATAAGGGCTGTAGCCGGATTTTGCGAATACAGCAGTCCGAGATTATTGAGCGCGTCGGCAAAATCAGGATTAAGCCTGAGCGCGTTTTTGAATTCGAATACCGCGTCGGCGTCTTTTTTCAGTTTCATCCTCGCGTATCCTAAATTATTATAAGCCTCGGCGAATTCATAGCCGGCTTCTATTATTTTTTTAAAAACAGCCTCCGCGGCTTCGAAATTAGAATCTTTTATGTAATCGACGCCCGCTTTATAAAGCGTTCTGATCTCTTCGCGCGTTTCCGCGGCGGCATCGGAGGCTCCGCCCGTAAAATCACACGGCAAAAAGACTGTCGCGGCAGCTAAAATAAAGGCGAATAAGAAAAATGCATATAAGCGACTGATACCAATCTTTGACTTATATGCAAAACCGCCGGTATTTAAATTATTTTTTTTATCGTTTAACATGGCGCTTACCGGATAACTTACGCACGGCCGCCGGCCGGCGGTTATATTAAATGCTCTTTCTTTTCGTGTATTTTGTCGATAACCGATTCTACATGCTGGCGCAGATCGCCGTTTTCATCGTTTGAAAGAGGAATCAAAAGTTTAAGACAGCCCGGAGTCGCCAGCTCGCCGAGCACGCTTACGATATTCATTTTAACGCCGGGCGCAACCGAAGGATCTTTCAATTTTTTTTCGAGCGGCGCGAGTATCAGATCGCCTTTTCTGACAAGCGATTTCACGGCGTTTTTAACGACGAACCAGCAGCCGTCGTTGAGAGCGTCGATTAAATAAATCACGCTCTGATCGTATTCGATAACGCCAAAAACATAAGCCGCGGAAGCGCGCATCCAATCGTCTTTCGATTTTATCATATTTTTAAGAACTTCGAGCGCCTTAGTTTCGCCCATCTTGAAAAGCGCTTTGACCGAATTAGCTTTAACGCGATTGTTTTCATCGTCTAACAACGGGATTATATGTTCGCGCATATCGATTGACGCGCTGCCTGATATTCTTTCGATAGCTTCTACCGCGTTAGCGCGCACGCGGGCATTGGCATCTTTAAGATAAAGCGTAATGATCGGAAGCACTTTAGCGCCGCCGAGCTCGCCAAGAACTTTAATAAGCGTAGCGCGCACTTTATCGCTGTCTTCGTTTTCTAAAAACTGCGAAAGCAGCTCGATATGCTTGCGGTCTTTATAAAGCCCGATAGTTTCAACCGCATGAACTCTTACCCATTCGGAAGAATCGGCTAAAGCGCGGATTAAATTTTCAAGTATTTTTTTGCCGCTGAAAGATTTAAGGGCAACGACCGATGCGATCCTTACCTGCACGTTATCGTCGTCAAGCAATTCAAGCAAAACAGGTACGACTTCTTTCGTTTTTTGCTCGCCGGCGGTTTTTGCGGCGATAAACCTTTCTACCCAATCATGGCTTTTAAGCTTATATAAAATATCTTCGACCGATGATAACATGGCTCTCTCCTATTATAACTTTAAGTATGAATTTAAATTAATCGGAACTGATTAATAATTTAAAATCGAATTCACTTTATAGTTTTTAAGCAAGTCACGGCCGTTTAAAAATGAAAGTTCGATTACAAACTGCACCGAGTTCAACTTTCCGCCGGTTTTTTCGATAAGCTCACATGCTGCTTTCGCGGTTCCGCCAGTAGCGAGAAGATCGTCTACGAGCACGACACGGGCGCCGCCTGTAAACGCATCGTTATGAACTTCGATAGAATCTTCGCCGTATTCAAGGGAGTATTTAACTTTTGTGGTTTCCCATGGAAGTTTTCCAGCCTTGCGAATTGGAACGAAGCCTTTATTAAGTTTAATGGCGAGCGCGGCCGCAAAGATAAACCCGCGCGATTCAATGCCGCAGATAACATCGGTTTCAGCGGGATTGAAATTGGCGGCGATAAGTTCTATCGTACGGTTAAAACCAGCCGCGTTCTTAAGAAGCGGCGTAATATCTTTAAACATGATGCCGGGTTTCGGAAAATCGGGGATATTTCTTATTAATGACTTAATCGTATCCAAAAAATTCACCTCATTAATGAATAATCAAACTTAAACAACCTGAAATTATAACGCCGGATATCTTATTTTGCGTCAAATACGGGCCCGCTCGAAAAAAATGACGGCGGCTATTGCGCAACGCTGTAAATCTTTTCGATCATGGCTCTGGATTTATGTATTAATTCACTATTTTCATCCGGGCAGCGGTCTTTTTCGATCAATATAACTTTTTTAAAACTCTCGACCGCTTTTTCAAACTCGCCCTGACATTTAAATACAAGGCCTATGTTGTAATAAAGCGAAGGATGGTCGTTAATTTCGAGCGCCTTGCAGTAAGTTTCATACGCCTTGCTGTAATTTTTTTTCATGTAGTACTGATTGCCGAGAGTTTTTAAATTAAACATCTTAGCCATATTGTCTTTTGCGAAATTACCGCCCGGAACCGCCGCCGCGACGCCTTCGAATTTTGCGGCCGCGTTCATGCCGTCCTGCATGAATTCGAAATTACTCATTTTATTGAATCTGATATCTTTTAATTTCATCTGGATTTTTTTATGACCTTCCCAGAAAGTGAAATCATCGAGCTCAAAAACGAGGTTTACATACTGAGCAGGCGAAATTATCTTTTCATCGAAAGAACCCATATTAAAACCTATGCCTTCGACCATGCTGCCGGCCTGCTTGACTTTAAGCAAAAGGTGCGACGAAGTGCTATTGCCGATTTTTTTATGATCGGTAATGAAAACGTTTTCGGCATAAAGCAAAGGTTTAGGGTTCTGCTGGCCGAAAGGCTTCAACATGGCTATTTCGTTGATAAGATCGTTGTTTATCTGTTTGAGCTTGATTTCTGAATCTACTTTAAGGGTGGGAATCAGATCATCCGGCTTTATATGCTGCGATGCGAGATGATTTATTTTTTTGCGGAAAATATCTATTTTAGAAAATTCAATTGAAAAACCGGCCGCGAGTTTATGGCCGCCGAAGCGTTTAAGCAGGTCAGAACACTCGGTAAGCGCGTCTACTATCGAAAAAGAATTGATCGAACGGGCCGAACCGACGCAGTTATTTTCATCTTCGACGGATATAAGAACGGTAGGTTTATAATATTTTTCTTTTATTTTTGAAGCGACAATGCCTATAACGCCGACATGCCACTTATCGGAAGCCAGCATTATGACGTTATCGTGGTGGCCCGGTGAAAGCTGCTCTTCGACATCGGTAAGGATATCGTTTTCCAGAGACTGGCGCTTGAGATTATCGCCGTTTAAAACCTTTACGTAATGCATGGCCTCGTCGTAATCGGAGGTCAGAAACATTTTTATAGCCACGTTCGGATCGCTGATACGCCCGGCGGCGTTTATGCGCGGGGCTATTATATAACCGATATGAGTGGTGTTTATCTGAGTGTTTCTGAGATTGAGAGTGTCGAGCAGCGCTATTATACCGACGTTTTTAGTCGTTTTAAACATGTCGATGCCGTATTTGGTCAATATGCGGTTTTCATCTACTAACGGCGCGATATCGGCCACTGTGCCAAGCGCGACCAGATCGAGAAGTTCGTTGGCGCCGAGATTGCCGTAGTGTTTTTCGAGCGCGCAGGCGAATTTATACGCCACACCCACGCCGGCAAGCATTTTAAACGGATAAGGACAGTCGCTCTGCTTGGGGTTCAATATCGCAAAGGCGTCCGGCGATTTTTGCGGCACTTCGTGGTGATCGGTAATTATAGCCTGCATGCCGAGCTTATTGGCGTATTCGATTTCGATATGATTGGATATGCCGCAGTCAACTGAAACTATAAGCGATATACCGTCGTTTTTAGCATTGAGTATATCGTTTTCGTTAAGGCCGTAGCCGCCTTCGATACGGTTAGGTATGAAGTAGCTGACGTCTATATTCAATTTTTTTAATACGGTATAAAGGACGGCCGTCGAGGTAATGCCGTCAACGTCGTAATCGCCGAAAATTCTTATCTTTTCTTTTCGTTCGACGGCGAGTTTAATGCGCTCACAGGCTTTGTGCATGTCTTTCATTAAAAAAGGATCATACACGTCAGACAGCTTACAATTAAGAAAGAGATCCGCTTTACCAAGGGTAGTAATACCGCGGTTGATAAGCAGTTTGGATAAAATTGCCGATATTTTCAGTTCGTTGGAGAACTGTGTTATTAGGTTGTTGTCTTCTGGATAAAACTCCAAACGTTTTTCAATAATTTTCATATTCCTTTTTATTTTTCAAAAATTTTTGAAATTATAACATAAAAAAAAAAGATAAACAAGCATTATTTTGCCTATTTTTCTTTTTTTTTACCGTTTCGTATATGGAGTTTTTTAATGTCGTAAAAACAAGTCTAAAAGCTAATTATTAACGCTTTTATGAGAGTAAAAAAGATCGATGACTTTAAATACGCTGAAATTAATAAAAAAACTTGCCATTAAAGGAATTACGAATAAAAGCAATATTAAATAAAAAATATCGATCAACAATTACGAACACCACTTCTAAAATAAGATTTCCGCGCTTTTTAAGCCGGGCAAAAGCCGATTATTGCCGATTATTAACTAAACACGGATTTAAATTCCTTATGATAAATATCGACATGATTCTAAAAAGTAAAAGTATCTTATCACATTTTTTTATAAATATCAAATATTTTTTTGCCATTATTTTTTCGTTTTTTTACGATTCGTTCAATCACTCTTTAAAATCCGTCGTTAACCATCTAAGCGATGATAAAATAAAAATTTTAAAAAAAATAAAAACAAGTTAAAACAAGTTAAAACAAGTTAAATAAATAAATTTTACTAATATTAAGTTAATGATATTTACTTTTTAAACTATTTTTGCTAAAATTATGCTGACTGATAAATAATTACCGGAATCTTAACATCTCTAAGTCAATACATAATATTATTCCCGGAGGATAAAATGACAGCTAAACTTATAGGTAAAGTAATGGTGGCCCAGGGCGGCGGCCCGACCGCGGTCATCAATCAGAGCCTGGTCGGAGTGGTTCTCGAATCGCGCAAATTTTCCCAGATAACCTCGGTTTACGGAGCTATCAACGGCGTGCGCGGCATAATCAACGAAGATTTTCTCGACCTTACCCAGGAAACTACCAATAACCTCGAACAGGTCGCATGCACTCCCTCTTCGGCAATGCTTTCCACGCGCGACAAACCCGACATAAAATACTGCCAGGAAATTTTTGAAGTGCTCAAAGCTCACGACGTACGCTACTTCTTTTATATAGGCGGCAACGACTCGTCGGACACCGTTAGAATAGTCAACGAAGAAGCGCAAAAAACCAATTACGAATTCAGGGCCATCCACATTCCCAAAACCATCGATAACGACCTGGTCCTTAACGATCACACGCCCGGCTACGGCTCCGCCGCGCGTTTCGTTTCAAGCGCCTTCATCGGCATTAACTTAGACAACCGCGCACTGCCCGGCGTTTACGTCGGCGTCGTAATGGGCCGTCACGCCGGTTTTTTAACCGCCGCCGCGGGTCTTGCTAAAAAATACCCCGACGACGGGCCGCACTTAGTCTACATACCCGAAAAAGCATTCGACACCGAAAAATTCATACAGGACGTGGACCGCATTTACAAACAATACGGCCGCTGCGTCATAGCGGTTTCCGAAGGCATACAGGATGAAAAAGGCGTTCCCATACTTCAAAAACTCGCTGGCGCTATCGACGAAAAAGACGCCCATGGCAACATTCAGCTATCCGGCACCGGCGCTCTCGGCGATCAGTTGTGCAACCTCATAAAAAACAAACTTAAAATCAAGCGCGTACGCTCCGACACCTTCGGCTATCTACAGCGCTCATTCGTCGGCTGCGTCAGCGATATAGACCAGCACGAAGCCCGCGAAGTCGGAGAAAAAGCCGCTCACTTCGCCATCTGGCATAACCTCGACGGCTCGATCACCATACAGCGCACCGGACAATATTCCGTCGATTATAAACTCGTCACACTGGAAGAAATCGCCGGCAAAACCAGACATATGCCCGACGATTTCATGAACGCCGACGGCACCAACATATCCGACGCATTCAGAATGTACGCAAGGCCGCTGCTCGGCTCGGGCATGCCCGCCGCACACCGCATTAGAGCGCCGCGCGTCGATAAAATACTTAAACGTACGCACGCTGAATAATTTATGGTATAATACGATGTAATACAATATCATACAATGTAACACGATGTAATACACCATTATGTTTTATAGTACGCTATTATAACCCGATAATCAAAAAAAATATCACGCGGAAGAAGAAAACTCCACACTTTCATTCTCCGCGTGATATTTTTTGCCAGTTAAAATAAAAAACTCATCATTGACTTGCTTCTTACAACCATTACCTTGCGCCGCAGCCTAAAGTCGACATTAACACCATTAAAGACATTAACGCTATAAAAAGTAAACTTTCATTTATAAAACGCTTCATTTCAAAATATCATCTCCTTACTTTTTCACCTTACAATATTTTTATTGCATATTTCTTCCAGCGGACAATTCTGGCAATTATCTCCCTCCGCCCCTTTTTTACAAAGGCCCGATATTCCTATGTGACAGATGGCGAAGTCGTATTTAACCGGATCGCGCGAATCGAGCAGTTTCAACGCGGCCGTTATTTCTGCCGCCGTTTTAAGCGACTGGTCGCGGCGTTTCGTTAATCCCAGCATTGTAGCGATTCTGAATATATGCGTGTCGAGCGGTATTATAAGTTTAGACGCCGGTATTTTTTTTATAATGCCGAAATCTATTTTATCAGGACCGCGCGTCAGCCATCTTAACAACATACAAAGCCGCTTGCATGTCGAATTTTTACCGGGATCGGGAAGAAGCTGCGAAACTCCGTTTGCAAGAGGTATTTTATATTTAGATAAACTTATATCTTCCGCCTCGGCCAGTATTATTTTAACGAAAGCCGACGCCGCAGACATTATATCGACATCGCTCTTCGAATATTTACTTTCTATAATATCAGAGGGCGGACCGTATTTTTTAAAGGACCTCCCGAGCGCTTCTAAAAAAATTTCCAGATCTATGCTTTTATTAAATCTATAACTTATATCACCCAGCACGCCGTTTCGTGAATCGTAACCGAGCAATGCGCGATAAGGCGAAACCGGGTCTATCTTTTTTAATACAGCCATCACACGGCCTATTACGACAAAAAACTGGCTCACTTTGCCGTAAGCCAGACTCGATGCTATAAGCGCCGCCGCCTGTATATCTTCCGGCCGCTTAAACAGATGCGGATAATAAACCGGGTCGTTATCGAGCCGGCCGGCGAAATCAAAATCCGTAAGATGACGCTCTAATATTATTTTTAATCCGCTTATATTTTTTTTATTCAATTGCCTCACCTCACCTCACCAGCTTATCTTCATCTGTAAAAATGTGTGATTGTTTTCATAAAACTCGCTGATAGCGCCCATATGGTCGTAACCGCCGTCGTTAACATGCTTTCCTATCACATATTTGATCATATCCGAATATCTGTATTCAAGGTGGGTTTTAATAAAATACTCTTTGGTGCGTATATTTTCGAATCCCTGAAATTCCAGTTGATACTTATCTTTTAAATATCCTTTCTGCACGCGCAACGCGACCCCCGATTCGCTTCGAAACTTCTGCGCCGGAGCCGGCGTCGCCAGATCGTAAATATGCGTGAAAACACCCTGCAGATTAATATAAAGACTGTTGGCGAAAGTGCGGTCGATACCCAGAAGACCGCATATCTGATCGCTTTTGAAAGCCTGACCCAGCTTTAATTTGTCGTATGCCGTAAACATTCTTGATTGATACCACGCTAATTCGCCGCGCAGCAAATATTGCCCGCCAAGATCCACATTGCCGTCAACGCCGAGAACCCGAAATTCAGGATAACTAAGTTCGACAAGCGCCGGTGAAACCGGATTGGCGATTGCAATATTTTCCTTTAACTTAAAAAAATGCGCACGCGCCTGAAAGCCGTCAAACGACCCGTTCAGCGCGAAGTGAAGCTGCGTGTCCGAAAGACTCCGACTAATATCGCTGTCTTTAATAACACCACCGCTTAACTGAAACTGACCCAGATATTTTTGCAGACCACTCGCCCATACGCCGCGAATATCGGCAAGCTCCGTTTTTTCAAAAACTGGCATCACATGTAATTCGAGATTAATCTGATCACTTAAGTATAAATTCGATTTAACTAAAGGAATAGCTTTTTTACTCTGATTGTAATCTGCGGTAAGACCTTTATATGAACGGCGCGGATTTATCAAATCAATAAAAGATATATTATCGCCGCTGCCAAGAGCCTCGATGCAATTACCAGCCTTAAGATCGAGCGGGCCTAATTTGATTTTACCAAAAGTATCGTCAAGATATATTTTTCTAACATCATAACCATTGTTGAAATTACTGCCGTCACTATTTTCACTGTAAGCGCCGATCTTTAAAAAAAACTGCTCCCTGCGCGGCGATGATTCATTTTTAGAATCAACCCAGAAACGAAAGTCAGTATAATGAAATGCAGGCGTAAGATTGTCGTCAAGCCTGTTGACGCGCTTATACGCACCGTACCAGTCGAGCTCGCCATTTACAGTATAATCAGCCCTATTGGTTTTCGCGCGCGGCGAATAAAAAACTTTTTCAACTATAGTTTTTTTATCAGGCGGCCCTACTCTCGATTTCACGATTTTTTTATAATTTTTAACGCCAAGCTCAGATGAAAGCTCGCCATAAGTAAAATTTATATCGCCAGCAAAGTCTTCGTCCGACTTAGACTGCACCTTAGCCTCTAATTTAGCGAACTCATCGTCCGCTACAAAACGACTCTGAGCAAAAACAGACGACGAAAGAAAAAAACATGCGAAAATAAAGACCCAGACAGCCGCAATAGATATTTTTAATTTTATATATTTACCAGCCATAAACTTAATTCTAAATCCAATTAATAAAATATCATCGCATTAACACAATACGACCCTAATAATATCGGTTGATAAATTATTATGGTTATAACACCGACAAAAAATCGTGAGCATTTTTAATATATTTTTTTTTATTTCTTTTCTTAATTATTTTATTTTTTATTTTATTCTATTTTTTCTATTTTCTCTTTTTTTCTTTTCTCTTCCATTTTTTATTTTTTCTCTTCTATTTTTTATTATTTATTATTTATTATTTTCAAATTCGTCTGTCGTTTATAAGACGACTAAATACCGCTTGAAACCGTTATAAGACCGCGTCAGGGGAAAAGAAAGGACTAATAGCCCTCTCTTTTCCCCCGAACCCCCTAATCTCTCCCGAAATATTTTGGGGCAGCCGTCATTTAATAGTCGTTAGTCATTAATCGCTAATCATGGCTGAAAACCACTCACAAAATTCCTTTTATTCTCTCATCTCTCATATCTATTCTCTTGTTCTCTGTTTTTCTGTCTTGCCAAAAACTTTTTCCCTGCTTTTTGTCAGTTTTGCCTCCGCGCGCAATGCGCGCGAAGGCGTGCTATTTACGCACCGCCGGAACTTAAGATTTCGGCTCACGATAATGCTTTAAAGCGTAACAACTTTTACTATACTAAAGCATTATTAAACATATTTGTTTAAATTAACTTGATTAAACTCGATTTACTAAGACTTTTGTTCTATACAATTCGATTAATTTTTAGCGATGTCATTATTAAAGGTCGATTTACATTAGTTTTTCCCGTGAGCCGTTCATTTAAGTTACGGTAAAACCGTTAATGCACCGCATGTGCGCGCGCCGCGCGCACATGCAACCAGGCAAGCTGGCAGACAAAAAAAGTAAGAAGCAAGAAACAAAAAGAGAAAGAGAAGAGAAAGAGAAGAGAAAGAGAAGAGAAAGAGAAGAGAAGAGAAAAGAAATTAAAGCCCTTACAGAAAAAGCTATCGACAAACCAACAATAAAGCGTCAGGCAATTTGCAGATAGGGGAAGGGTTTTAGGGAGGGGGAAAGGGTTGCTAACCCTTTCCCTCTCCCTAATTTATTTTATAAAATTAACTATTGGATATATTTAGCACAAGAAAAGCGAAGAATCTAAAGAAATCATCAAAATAGATAGATAGATATTATTTACCGATGCAAAATTTTTCGAATATTTTATGCAATATATCGTCGGTGACGGTTTCGCCGACGATTTCACCGAGACTCGACAGTGCGGCGCGGATATCGATAGTTAATAGGTCTATGGGGCTTCCTGAATCGATGGTTTCGACGGCGTCATCGAAGCTTGCCAGGGCGGTTTCGAGGGCGGCTGCGTGTCTTGCGTTGGTGATTACGGCGCGGTCGGCGTTATGTTGTGAGGTGATTGCGAGCGTGCCACTTTTTTTTAATATCAGTGTTTTTAGAGCGTCGATATTGGCATTTTCTTTAACTGATATTTCGATTGCGGTTTCGTTGTCTTTAAGGGGGAGGCATTTATAGCCGAAGGCGGCGGAAGTATTATCGATTTTATTTATAACGATTGCGCGCGGGAGGTTTTCGGTTTCGGCGAGCAGGCGGATATCTTCATCGTTAACGGCGCGGCTGGCGTCTAATACGACCAGGCACAGATCGGCGCCGCGAATATTTTCATAGGTACGTTCGATGCCGATTTTTTCGACGACATCTTCGGCGTCGCGCACGCCGGCGGTGTCAGCGAGAGCGAAGGCGACGCCTTCGATATTAACGGTCTCTTCGATAACGTCGCGCGTGGTGCCAGGAATTTCAGTGACAATGGCGCGGTTTTCACGCAGCAGCAGATTAAAAAGCGAGGATTTACCGACATTAGGCGAACCGGCGATGGTTATTTTAAGTCCTTCTTTGATAATACGGCCGTAATCGTAGCTGGCTAAAAGCGTGAAAGTTTTATGGCGGCAGCCGAGAAGGGTTTCGCGTACCGCGTCGATATCGACGGGCGCGATATCTTCTTCGGGAAAATCGAGATTAGCCTCGATATCGGCGATAACGGCCACCAGTTGGTTTTTAACGGCGTTAATTTCGTATGAAAGCGAGCCTTTAATTTGAGAAACCGCGATTTGATGGAAGGCTGAAGTGCGTGAATTAATGATATCGCAAACCGCCTCGGCCTGGCATAGATCGATTTTTGCGTTAATGCAGGCGCGTTTGGTGAATTCGCCAGGCTCCGCCGAACGCGCGCCGGCTTTTAAAACGGCCTCGAGAACCTTCGACATATTATAAGAACCGCCGTGACAGAATATTTCCGCCATATCTTCCCCGGTATAGGAAGCGGGCGACTTATAAAAACAAATCATGGCTTCATCGACAAGCCGGGCTTCGCCGCCGGGGCTGGTGATAAAGCCATGATACATATAACGGGGTTTAATAGAGGCGCGGCCGCCCGCAAAAAGGGGTGCCGCGTCTTTATTTACAGTTATAGCGCTTATGATCTCGGCGGATTTGCCGCCTGTAATTCTAATTATTCCGATAGCGGCGGGCGCGTTCATTAAAGTTGCCGGTGCGGCTATCGTTTCGTCTGAAAGCATTCAAAACCGCCTGTGGATATTATTTTAATAAATTCTACCGCGCTATTTTTCAGAGCCGTTAACCGGCGGTGCCGCGGTAACGCCCGTGCCGGCGCCGCCGCCGCCCTCGGTGGCTTTCATCAGGTTTTCAACCGCCGTATTGATGGCGGTGCGTGTCGGAGGCGCGTATTGTTTGCGCGGAGCGCCCGCGTTATTTCCGTTTCCGGAATTATTATTATTGCCGCCGCCGCCGCCGCGGTTTTCGTTATTATGTGAAGGTCTTCTTTTTCTGTTACCGCCGCCGTTATTACCGCTGTAATTTTTTTCGGGGCGAGCGCCGTCTTCGGCCGGCCGTGAACCGTTTCTTTCGCCGCCTCTTTCGCCGCGCGCTTTATTTTTAGCCGATATAACTACTTTTCTGTACGGCTCTTCGCCTTTAGAGTAGGTATAAACGTCGTTACTGGCTTTAAGCGTGGTGTGTATAATTTTTCTTTCCTGCGAGGTCATTGGCTCGAGTTCGACGCTTTTATTAGTTTCTTTAACTTTAGCGGCGAGTTTAAGTGAAAGTTCTTCGAGGCTTTTAACGCGTGATTCGCGATAGCCCGACGCGTCGATAGTTACCGATATTTTATCGGTACCTTCTTTATTGACCATAACGTTTAAAAGATATTCAAGCGAATTTAAAGTAGAGCCGCGTTTGCCAATAACGTTTCCGACGTTTTCGCCGTCGATTAAAAGCGTAGCCTGCGTTTCACCGGTCGTTTCGAGTTTAACGCTGCACGGCACGTTCATGTATTTAAGAATATTTTCGAGCAGCTCACCGGCGAGTTTTCTTTTATCGTCTTTCAGAGTAACGCGAACTTTGGCCGGCCTGGCGCCGAATATGCCGAGTATGCCTTCTTTTTCTTCTTCGAGTATCTCGATAGTCACCATATCGCGCGACGCATTCAATACGCGCAGCGCTTCTTCTATCGCCATATCCTTAGTTTTTCCTGTTTTTTCGACTATCTGCATTAATAACATCTCCTCTAGGTTACATTATTTTAGAATCGTTATGCGGTAATTCAATTTGTGTTTTGATCGTGTTTTAAGCTTTTCGTTTAACGCGGCTTAACCCTTTTCCCCTCCTTTTTGGCTTCTGGCGCCGTCCGTCTTTTCATTTGCCGCCGCTGTAATAGTTTTTGCGGCCGCGGGCGCGTCATTTCTTTTGTCGTACCATTGCTGTCCTACCTGAAGGACGTTTGACACTCCCCAGTAAAGCAATACGCCTGCCGGAAGAGTGTAGGTGATAAAGAACATGAATACTGGCATAAACTGAAATACAGCGGCCTGATTGGGATCTACCTGCATCTGCGACTGTTGTATATGCATCGAGACCGCGATAGCTATCGGCAGTATCCAGGTGGGATCGGCGAGCGAAAGATCGGCCAGCCATAAAAAGCCTTCGCCCTTAAGTTCGACCGACGATCTCAGCGCGGTAAAGAGCGCGAAGAGTATCGGCAGTTGGAGTAAAAGCGGAAGGCAGCCGCTGAAAGGATTTATTCCATGTTCCTTATATAATTTCATAACTTCTTCATTTTGTTTCTGGACATTATCGGGGTATTTCTTTTTAAGCTCGGCGATATAGGGCTGAATCTTCTGCATATCTTTCATCGACTTGGTCTGCTTATTGGTGAGCGGCTGTAAAATGAGCTTGATAGCCACTGTAAGCAATATGATCGAAAGCCCGTAATTTTTAGTTAAACCGTAAAAGAAAAAAAGCGATTGAAGTATTAAGAGAGCGAGAAAATTTAACTCGCATATATCTTCGAATCCTTTATTGAATTTTTTAAGCTCGTCGTATGTTTTAACGCCCATAAACATAGTAAAGTTGAAATTTTCCGACTCGCCTTCATCGATAGAGGCGGCCGGGTATTTGATTTTAAATTCCGAAGCGAAGCCCATGCTGTCTTTAAGCGCGCCGCCCGTAAGTCCCGCGCAGGAAGCGGACGCCGGTTTTTTATCGTCGAATGCGATTATGGCCGCATAGTATGCATCGCGTATGGCCATCCAGCGAGTGATGTTGGTATCGGCCGTTTTAAAATCATATTTATATTCCTGAGAACTCACTATAGCTTTATAAAGCGAGCCGCCGAAATTAGCTATTAACTCGTCGTCGTGTGAATTTTTACCGAGATTAGGAAGAAAGTTAATCGCAAAGCCTATATTCTGGGAATCGGCCAGATTCAAGGAAGCATTTGACAGATTTTTAATTTTAAGGTTGAATTTAATTAGTTTTTGAGAATGGTCGATCGAATAAGTTTTAACCACGGCGATCGAGCGGCCCTGCTGCGCGCCAATAGTAGCGCTGAAAGACAGTTTTTCGACGGAGCCGATCTTTTCGTGTTTAAGTTCGTAAAGCGTTTTAGAATCGTTGATAACGACCGGACCGCTTTCGGAAGCCGGGTAAAGTTCGAGAGTGAAAGGTTTAGCGATAAGGGCTTCGGCGGACTGAAGCGCTGAATAATCCAGGGCGAAATCGTCGGGAAACTTATGATTGGTAAGTTTATAGCTTTTAAGCGCAGCGCCTTCTTTAGAAAAAATTACTTCGAAATCGCCGGTTTTAACCCTGACGAAATCGGAGCCGGCGGCGGCTGGCGATGATATTACATCGCCCGCGGCAGGCGCGCCAATAGCGGTTTGCGCTATAGCCGGAGTGACGGCGGCAAATAACGCCAGAACCGCGGCCGAAATTACGACGATTACAAATGCGCAAAAATAAGCGCTTTTAGTGTTAAAAGAAACTCCGGGCCCGCTGGAAAAACCGGGATAACGACGGAGAGTACTTTTTTCAACCTGCCCGGACAGGGCAACATTTATATTAAAAACCGATTTCAATTTTATTTTCACCTTTCTTATTTTAGCGTTCATGGATGCGCGGACCAAATTATATCTATCGAAGAGGGTCGTAACCGCCTTTTGAAAACGGGCCGCAGCGCAATATGCGCAACGCGCCATAGAATATGCCGCGCAGCACGCCGTATTTTAAAATGGCGTGTCTTGTATATTCTGAACATGACGGAACGAAGCGGCAAAGCGGAATGAAATTAGACGAAAAGACGCGCTGATAAATGATTATCGGCAACGTGAAAACAAAGCGGATGTTTGATTGCAATCGTTTTAAAAAAACGATCGCAGAACGCTTATTCTGATCGCGGTTAAAAGGAAGCAACTTCTCTGTCCTGCCGTAAAGCTGTCGATTTAATGAAACCGGCCAATTTGTGATAAACCGCGTGGTAACCGCGCTTCAGCACTTCCGGCCTTACTCTGACTATGAAATCGACGCCTTTTAAATTAGTATCGCCCGTATCCGTGCGCAATTCATTTAAAAGCGCGGCCAAAGAATTCTTCAGCCAGCGCTTTATCAAATTGCGGCGGCAGGCGTTTCCCACCTTTTTAGAAACCGGATAACCGGCCCTGAACATATTAGACTTATTAAAACGCCAGATAAACAAAAGACAACCGCAATCAAATCGGCTGCCTTCTGAGTAAAGCGCTTCAAATTCTTTTTTCTTTTTAAGTGTGGTAGAAAAAAAATTAAAACTCAAGGCGTTAAATTATAAAGCTAAGCGTTTTCTGCCTTTTGCACGGCGGTTTTTAAGGACTCTCTGGCCGCCTTTAGTGCTCATTCTTTTTAAAAAACCGTGTCTTCTTTTTCTGCGTAAGTTTTTAGGCTGATAGGTGCGTTTCATTTTAAATTCCTCCTGTGTTCTTCTTTTTTTATCGTTTAACTTAATTGACTTAAAATAGCCGGTAATCGCTAATAAACCGGCTCTTATCGTAAAAGGCTTTAATGCCGGATGCGATAAAAATCATAAAATTATACCACATAAATCAATGTTTTGTCAACTATATTTATATATTTTTTTTAACGCTTCAAATAACGGCAATATGTTAACAATAATTATTGATTTTTTTAAAATAATCTGATACACTATAACTCACGTTAACGAAATTAAAGTTTCGCCGCGTTTGTAAAGTCGCGGCCGTGAGATCTTTGTATTGACTGTTCGACTAATAGATAATATATTTCCGTATTTAATTTAACTAACCACCTGAAATAAATGGAGGAACCTCAATGAGTACACAACAGCCAAAACAGGCTGCGGAAAACGCCAACCAGCCGCACGTCGCGGCGCCGGCGGCCGAAGAAAACGAAATTATCAAAGCCATGAAAAACCTCGTCGCCGAGGTTAAATCAAGCGGAGTAAATCCATATCCATATTCATATAAAAAAGACTGCCGCATCGAAAAAGTCATCGAAAAACATAAAGATATCGAAGCTGGCGCGCTCATCGAAGACGTTAAATACAGCCTGGCCGGCCGCATAGTTTCCTGGCGCGAGCACGGCAAGTCCATATTCGGACATATTCTCGACGAAAGCGGAAAAATACAATTTTACATAAAAAAAGGCGAAGTTCCCGACGATAAATTCCAGCTCGCCCGCTTAATAAGGGTCGGCGATTTTCTGGGAATAAGCGGCCCGATCTTCAAGACTAAAACCGGCGAATTAAGCATCCTGACCAGAAACTTCGAACTTTTAAGCAAAATACAGCGTCCGCTTCCCGAAAAATTTCACGGCCTCACCGACGTTGAAACCCGCTACCGTCAGCGATATTTAGATCTGATCACCAGCGAGGAATCGCGCGGAGTTTTTATAAAACGCTCGAAAATAATAAGCTACATCAGGCAGTATCTCAACGGCCGCGATTTTTTAGAAGTAGAAACCCCGGTTTTACAGCCTATTTACGGCGGCGCGTCGGCGCGTCCTTTCGAAACTTTTCACAATACCCTGCAAATGAAGCTCTACATGCGCATAGCGCCCGAATTATATCTTAAGCGCCTGGTCGCTGGCGGTTTCGAACGCGTTTACGAACTCGGCCGCGTTTTCAGAAATGAAGGCATATCCATAAAACACAATCCCGAATTTACAATGCTCGAATTATATATGGCCTACGCCGATTACGAAGATATCATGAATCTCACCGAAGACCTGATATCAGAAACCAATACTTACATCAATAAAAGCGACACGGTTACTTACAACGGCGTTGAAATTTCATTCAAAAAGCCATGGGCGCGCCTTACGATGAAAGAAGCCATAACCAGATTCGCCGGCATAGCCGCCGAAGACCTTGAAAACATTGACAAACTAAGAGAAATCGTTAAAAAAATAGGACGCGAAGACGCCAATTTACACACCTCGCACGGCGAGCTCATCAACATCTTATTCGAAGAAAAAGTTGAAGAACACTTGATTCAGCCGACTTTTATTAAAGACTATCCTATAGAGATATCGCCGCTGGCTAAAAACAAAAGAGGCGACGAAGCTAATCTGGTAGAGCGTTTCGAATTGTTCATATTCGGCCGCGAAACGGCTAACGCTTTTTCGGAATTAAACGATCCCGAAGAACAGCACGCCCGCTTTAAATCGCAACTCGAAAAACGCAACCGCACGGACGAAGACATTAAAGAAATGGACGAAGACTATATAACGGCGCTCGAATATGCTATGCCTCCCACGGGCGGGCTCGGCATAGGCATCGACAGGCTTATAATGCTTCTGACCGATTCGCAATCGATACGCGACGTAATATTATTCCCGCTGCAACGCTCAAAAGATAAAGAGAAAGAGGCAGAGACGCCGAAACAATAGCCGAAGTTATTAAAATAGAAGTTTATATAAACATAAAGTTATTATCGGTTGATTAATATTGAAAATTTAAATAAACTAAATTTATGAGGAGCGACAGATGGACGATTTTTCCGCTAAAATAGTTAATAATGCCCTTAATTTCGCCTTTATGACAAAGGACACCGCCGAAAAAATATTCGCGGAGTTTGTAAACGCCGGCAAAGTTTCTAAAGAAGAAGGCCAGAAACTTATGGAAGATTTCCTTAAAAAATTCGAAACCGAGGCCGCGAATTTAAATCAGAAATTAAAAGCGGAAATTAAAAAAAACATCGAAGAATTCGGCTTTGTAACCAAATCCGAGTTTGAAGATTTAAACGCCAGGGTCAGCAGAATCGAAACTTATATTAACGAACTGCATAAAAAATTCAAAGACTGATTACATTTTATGTTTTACCTCGAACAAATAGATAAATAAGCAATAAAAGTAAAAGTAAAAGTAGAAACAGAAAATTACGAAATACAAAAAGGTGTGGTTTAGATGAAGTGCGTTTTTTGCGCCTACGAGTCGGATAAGGCCGGCGATTGGAATTTTTGTCCCGAATGCGGCGCGAATATCTCCGATAAATGCTATAAATGCGGCGCGCTGATCGTCGCCGGCGCTAAATTCTGCGTTAAATGCGGCGCGTCGATGCGTTATCGCCATATTATTCCGATACCCGGCGTCAATTTATCGATTATAATCGAAGCAGGCGATGAACCCGTAAAAAAAGACGAAACTGTAATTACCGACATTTTATACGACAACGGCAAAGAAAGTTCATCTTCTTCGCTTGATTTAAACTCTTTTAACCAGTCTGAAACTCCCGATTTTTTAAAAAATATCAACGCGAAACATGCCGAAAAATATAAACTCGAAGACGAAGAACGCAGTGAAAATAAAAATTTAAGAAGCGGTTTTTTAGATTCGCGTTCTTTCAACGACGCCGCCGCGCCTGATTTTTTAAGTGAAATAATTAAAAAAGGCAAGCCGCCGCTTATTAATCTCGATAACGAAACCGGCGAAAACGAGTCCAACTCCGACGCCGCTAAAACTGAACCGATCATTAAAACTGATATTAAAACCAGCATCAAACCGGAAATCGAAACAAAAATCGAAACAAANNAACAAAAATCGAAACAAAAATCGAAGCGAAAATCGAAGCGAAAATCGAAGCGAAAGACATGCCTGAAATTAAGTCCGAAACGGAACCTGAAATTAAAACCGAAATAAAATCCACGATGGAGCCTATCGACAGGCATGAATCAAAATCGGCGATTAAGCCGCATTCATTCGATAAATTCAAAGCGCCGCCCCGCATCGAAAGCATCCTCAAAGAAGACGAAGAACATTTTTCGGCCAAATGGGCAGTCGGCTCAGAAAAAAGCGCGGCCGCAAAAGCCGAAAAAACCGCAATACCCGCCCCTGAAGCCAAAAAAGACGGCGATATAAAACCCGCCGGCAACAATTTAGAAGCCGTAATAAACGATATAAAACCTGCCAGCGAAGAAATCGCCGCTAAAGCGTCAATCGTCGTTAAACCCGCGCCGGAAAGCGCCGAAAACGCGGCCGGCAAACTGTTAACCAGACGGCTGATCGCAGTCGATTCCGGCAATAACAGGGTGCAGTTTGTAACCGCCGATTCGAAATTTATAAGTTCGTTCGGTACCCGAGGGGCCGCTCAGGCGCAGTTCGACAACCCTCAAAAAGCCGCGATAGACGCGCCCGGTAATATTTACGTATCCGACTTTTCAAACAACAGAATACAAAAATTCACTTCCGACGGACAGTTTGTACTTTCATTCGGAACTCACGGCGGCAAGAACGGCGAATTCAATTATCCATGCGGTCTGGCCATCTCAAAAGACGGCCTGCTTTTCGTAGTCGATTCATACAATAACCGCGTGCAGGTTTTCGACTGCGACGGAAAGTACGTATCTAAATTCGAAGGCGCCGAAATATCCTCCGACGCGCCACTGGACACGCCAACGGATATCTCGCTCGACTCGGCTAACAACATTTACGTATGCGATACGGGCAACAACCGCGTCATCAAATTCGACCCTAAATGGCGCAAACTTTACGAGCTCGGCATTCCCGACAAAAAAAACCAGGGATTCGACAGCCCTTCCGCTATAGCCATTGACAACGACGATAATTTAATAGTGGCCGATACGGGAAATCATCACATTAAAATATTCGACAATATGGGACGCATTATTTCGAACTTCGGCGCTAAAGGCCAGAAAGAAGGAAAACTCGACAGCCCCGGCGCGGTTGACTGCGACGAAGATAAAAACATTTATATCGCCGATACCTGGAACAACAGAATACAGATTTTTTCATTCGACGGCGCTTTTATCAAATCGATCGGCTCCTACGGCTCCGATCCGGGCAAGTTCAACCACATCAACGACGTCGTCGTCGTTAGCGGCGCCGGCGAATTATTTTAGGACTGCCGCATATGAAAAGCGTGGCGCACTTATTTATTTCCGGACGCGTTCAGGGCGTGGGATTCCGCTATTTCACCGCGCGGCTGGCTTCGCGTTTTAATATTTGCGGTTTCGTCAGAAACCTCTCCAGCGGCGACGTCGAAGTTTACGCCGAAGGCGAAGAGTCCGAATTAAGCGAATTTTGCGCTAAAGTTAAAGCCCGGCCTTCTTACGCGCTCGTATTGAGGGCCAGCGAAAATAACGTTCCCATAATGTCTTCTAATTTCAACACATTTGACATACTCGAAGATGAATAACTTTTTTAAATAAAAGTGTTGCATTTTAAAATAATTTGTTGTAAATTGATAGCAGTAAATCTATGCTATTAATAGTTCTCACTTATGAGAAATTAAGATAAAGATAAGGTGATAGGTATGGTGGAAACAAGCATTCCCAAAAAAACGCCTTTTTACGATGCGCATGTCGCGCACGGCGGCAAGATGGTTGATTTTTCAGGCTGGCTGCTGCCCGTTCAGTTCAAAGGGATGAGCGAAGAGCATAACTTCGTAAGGACTTCCTGCGGCCTCTTCGACGTATCGCACATGGGGGAATTCCTCGTGGAAGGCCCTGACGCGCTTAAATTCGTCGATAACCTCATAACCAATGACGCCGTTAAATTAAATACGAACCAGATTTTATACACGCCGATGTGCCGTGAAAATGCCGGCGTAGTCGATGATCTGCTGGTATATAAATATTCTAACGAAAAATTCTTTCTGGTGGTTAACGCCGCCAATATAGATAAAGACTTCAACTGGTGCAACGAAGTTAAAAAACTCATGAACGCGAATATCACGCTTCAAAATCTGTCGGAACGTTACGCCCAGCTTGCCGTCCAGGGCCCGAAAGCTCAGGCCATCCTGCAAAAACTCACCTCGACCGACCTTTCACAAATAAAATTTTACTGGTTTGGCGAAGGCGAAGTAGATAAAACCCCGTGCATAATCAGCCGCACAGGCTACACCGGCGAAGACGGCTTCGAGTTATACTTCGATCCGAAAGCCGGCGGGCATTTATACGACTCCATTTTAAAAGCTGGCGGCGCCGATATAATGCCCTGCGGCTTAGGCGCCCGCGACACGCTGAGATTCGAGGCTAAATTAATGCTTTATGGCCACGAACTGGACGATCAGACCACGCCTATCGAGGCTGGAATCGCCTGGACCGTCAAGCTGAATAAAACTTCATTTATCGGCCGGAAGGTTCTGGCCGAACAAAAAGAAAAAGGCACCCAAAAAATACTCGCCGGCCTCGAAATGATCGATAAAGGCGTTCCACGCGCGCATTACGATGTTTACCACTCAGGCGGCCGCGTCGGTTACGTAACCACCGGCGCCCAATCGCCTACGCTGAAAAAATTCATCGCGCTGGCTTACGTTCCACCCGAATTATCTAAACCCGACAGCGTAGTCGAGATCAAAATTAGAGATAAGTTCTTAAAAGCTAAAGTTGTAAGTTTACCATTTTATAAACGTGAAAAAAAATAATTTAAGTTAGAAAGGAGGTGCAATATAAAATGAGTAACGTAGAATATAACATTCCGGAAGATTTAAGATATACCGAACAGCACGAATGGCTGAGAATAGACGGAAAGACCGCTTACGTCGGTATTTCCGATTACGCCCAGCACGAATCGGGCGATATCGTTTATGTCGAATTCACCACCGGCGTCAATCAGAACGTCGACGCTCACGAAAAAATGTGCGTCGTCGAATCCAGCAAAGCAGCGTCCGACGTTTATTCGCCCATATCCGGCAAAGTAGTCACCCTGAATATCGAGCTCGAAGATAATCCTGAAATAATAAACGAGGACCCTTACGGAGAAGGCTGGATGTTCGAAGTTGAAATGTCTAACCCGTCGGAGGCCCAGGAATTAATGACGGCCGCCGAATATAAAAAATTCATCGAGGAGGCGATTTCATAATGAACTACGTGTCAAACACGCCTGAAGATATTTCCTTGATGTTAAAAGATATCAGTGAATCCAAAAATCAGGCGCTGTCCTCGATCGATGATTTGTTTTCAGATATTCCAGGCAATTTAAGAGTTAAATCACTTAACTTGCCTGGACGCTTATCTGAAATTGAAATATGCGAAAAAATGAAATCGCACGTAAACAAAACGGCGTCTTTCGCCGACTATAAATGTTTCATGGGCGGCGGCTCCTACGAGCACTTCATTCCGTCGGCAGTATCCGCCGTTACGGGCCGCTCAGATTTTTATACCGCCTACACCCCTTATCAGCCCGAAGTTTCACAGGGCACTCTGATGAGCATATTCGAATACCAGACCATGATATGCAATCTCACCGGTATGCAGGCTTCAAACGCCTCGCACTACGACGGCGCGACCGCGCTCGCTGAATCTATGATCATGGCCTTTAATATTAATTCACGCCGTGAATTTTTAGTTGCCGAAACGCTCAACCCGATGTATATGAACGTTCTCGAAACGTACGCCGGTGCTGCTAATTTTAATTTGCGCGTAATCCCCTACGACGGCAAAACCGGAAAGCTCGATTCCGATTTTATTAAAGCTAATATCAACGATTCCACCGCCGCTGTTTTAGTTCAAAACCCTTCATTTTTCGGCGTGGTCGAAGATTTAAAATGGCTTTCCGATCTCGCGCACGCAAACGGCGCCGTCCTTATCGTATCGGCAAATCCCATATCGCTCGGGCTTTTAAAACCGCCCGCGGCTTACGGCGCAGATATAGTCTGCGGCGACGGCCAGCCGCTCGGCATTCCATCGTCGTTCGGCGGCCCGGCCCTCGGTTTCATGGCCGCATCACAAAAATATATCAGAAAACTTCCCGGCCGCATCGTAGGCGAAACTATCGATAAAAACGGAAAACGGGCCTACGTACTTACCCTTCAGGCGCGCGAACAGCATATCCGGCGCGAAAAAGCGTCGTCGAATATCTGCTCGAATCAGGCTCTTTGCGCTCTGGCGGCGACCGTTTACTTAAGTTATCTCGGCCCCCACGGGCTGCGCGCGGTTGCCGCAAGGTGCTCGGATATGACGCACTACCTGGCCGAAAAAATATCTAAAGTCAAAGGGTTCGAACTTAAATTCGAAAATTCGCATTTCTTCCACGAATTCGTTATCACCTATCCGAAATCGCTTACCTACGATAAAATTTTCGACCACTTTGCCAATCATAAAATACTCGCGGGCGTCGATGTGTCTAAATATTTCATCAGCGAGCATAACTGCCTTCTTATCTGCGCCACTGAAATGCGCACCAGAGAAGATATCGACGCTTATATCAAATGCCTGGAGGCGATAAAATGGTAGCTAAACTTGAAAAACTGATTTTTGAATATTCTAAAGAAGGCCGCACCAGCTTCGATCTCGCGCCATCACGCGTGCCCGATTCATGCGGCGGCAATAATTATCCGGCGAATATGCTCCGCCACGGCGGCGAAGAACTGCCGAAGCTGCCGCAGGTATCCGAAAATGAAATAATCAGGCATTACACCAATTTATCGCGGCTTAACTATTCCGTCGATGTGGGTTTTTATCCGCTCGGCTCCTGTACCATGAAATATAACCCTAAAATAAACGAACGCATGGCTTCACTCGACGGCATTCTCGGCGCACACCCGCTTTTACCCGAAAAATACTGCCAGGGCATGCTCGAAATAATATATAACATGGAAAAATACCTCGGCGAGCTGCTCGGAATGAAACGCGTCACCATGCAGCCTTTAGCGGGCGCACACGGCGAGCTTACCGGCATTATGATGATTAAAAAATACCATGAATCGCGCGGCGAAAAACGCCTCAAAGTCGTTGTTCCCGATTCGTCGCATGGCACCAATCCCGCCACCGCGGCTATGTGCGGTCTCGAGATCGTATCGATCAAATCGGGCGCGGACGGTTTCGTCGATTTAGACGCGCTGCGTTCGGTTATGGATGAAAGCGTCGCCGCATTCATGCTCACTAACCCCAATACACTCGGCCTTTTCGATCCCAATATTCAAAAGATCGCTGAAATAGTGCATAAAGCCGGCGCGCTTCTTTATTACGACGGCGCTAACCTCAACGCCATTATGGGCATTGCACGCCCGGGCGACATGGGTTTCGACGTTACCCACGTTAATTTACATAAAACCTTTTCAACTCCACACGGCGGCGGCGGTCCCGGTTCCGGGCCGGTTGGCGTTTCCGAAAGACTCGTTAATTTTCTGCCGGAACCGCTCGTTAATTACGATCAGGCCGCTAACAGATACTACTTAAAAGGCGAAAGCTCCAGTTCAATAGGTAAGATCGCCGCTTTTTACGGCAATTTCGGCATTGTCGTGCGCGCCTACGTTTACATACTCTCTTTAGGCGGCGCCGGACTTACCGAATGTTCTAAAAATGCCGTATTAAACGCTAATTACCTTATGGAAAAACTTAAAAAACACTACGAATTAAAATACGACCGCACCTGCATGCACGAATTCGTCCTTTCAGCGGATAATCTCGCTCAATACTCGATAACCGCTCTCGATGTCGCTAAACGACTGCTCGATCTGGGTTATCACGCGCCGACTATTTATTTCCCGCTGATCGTACACGAAGCGCTTATGATCGAGCCGACCGAAACCGAATGCAAAGAACGACTCGATGAATTCATTAACACGATGATTCAAATCGCCGGCGAAGCTAAAAGCGATCCCGAACTGCTTAAAAACGCGCCGCAGCTTACGCCCGTATCGCGCCTCGACGAAACGCGCGCAGCCAGAACGCCGATTATACGCTGCTGCTCATGCGAAGGCTGCCCGCCGCCCGTCACCAAAGAAGAACGCGCGCCAAAAGCCGATACAGGATTAAAAAGAAAAACCGCATCCTAATAATATCAGATCGTATAGTATCAGGTTAGACCAGACAAGATTAGGCTGTACCATATCAAACCGTGTTATGTCAAACCGTGTTATTTATTCCTAACCTGATTTACTAATCTTTCAACGAATAAACAAATAAATTGCTTAAAGACCGCCTTGAATTAAAATTCAGGCGGTTCTTTTTTTATCACCATATACGGTTCATTCCATTATCATTTTTTTGACATATTCAAAATAAAAATTTAAAATAATGGAACAATTCATTATATTTTCTGGTATAATTAAGTAGTAATTTGTCTATAAAAAATAGGACGGTGATATTTATGAAATCGAGAGTTACCTTCATAGTTATATTGCTTTCGGCCGCTATGTTTTACTGCGCGCCCGCAACCGACGCAGCCATTAACGACCTTAACGAAAGCCTCAATAATTCCAATATATCCCAGAACGAAAACGCCGCTTCAACCAACAGCTCGGCCGCTGAAACCGCCTCTAACGGCACGGTATCTTCAGGCGAGCAGAGCGGCGCGGTAAGCGCGGCGGGCGCCGAAGCTGCTTCAAGCGGAGCGCTTGGTATCGGCTACGTCGAAGTAAATACCTGGCTCAATGTTAGAAAAGGACCCGGCACAAGCTATGCCCGCATCGGTAAACTCTACCGCAACGATAAAGTCGAAATACTCGAAACGCAAAACGGCTGGCATAAAATAAAATGGCAGGGCTCGACCGCTTGGGTCTGCGCGCGATACGTATCCAAATCAGCGCTTAACGACGATGACGACGCTCCTCAAAGCGCCGCTAATCCCAAAAACAGCGCCGGCAATACATCAGGCGGCACCTCCGGCGGCGATAAAAATAACCCCGGCAGCTCTTCCGGCGGCCAGTACCAGAACACAACCGCGAAAGACGGAGTGCTCGCGGTTCCCAAAAGATCGCAATTTTCAAGTGAAAATATAGTCAACGGAACCGATTACCGCAATTCGTGGTGCGGCCCGAACAGCTTCGCCATGGTTTTAGACTACTACGGCGTTCACAAAAGCGCTTACGACTGCGCCAAACTCGTCGAATATACCTTCAAACAGCGCGCCGGCACACCCATATCCGGCATCGTACACGGCGCACAGAAAGCCGGTTTCGATAACACGCGCCTTTACAACGGCCAATCCATGGATTGGCTTAAATCGCAGGTAGCCGGCGGCAAACCCGTAATAGTAAACGTCGATGTCAAATGGAAAGGCCACTACATCGTCGTAACCGGTTTCGAAGGTAATAACGTAGTTGTCAACGATCCAGGCAAAGGCAGCATATCAAGAGTCAACTACACAATTCCAAAAGAAACCTTCTGGTCCTACTGGTCGTCTAAAGGCAGAGGCGCAGTCGTTATTAAAAAATAGAAAACACCAGGCCAATTTCTTTGATTGGTAGATATAATAATCTTCTTAATTGTTTTAATGCTATAATATTCTAAGCACTTAAGCACTTTAAAACATTCATGATATTCTACAATATTCTATAGTATTCTATAGTATTAATAATTATTTTTTAATAAGGGAGGGAGAAAGGGTTAGCA
>DIVV01000003.1 GCA_002423385.1 bacterium UBP16_UBA6123 | reverse complement strand
GCTCAGCTGGGAGAGCATCTGCCTTGCAAGCAGAGGGCCAGCGGTTCGAACCCGCTCACCTCCATGTTAATAAAAAAAGGACTGCATCAGTGCGGTCCTTTTTTTATTTTGGACGCGCGACTTTTTTAATTACCCCGCCGCTCATGGCGCCGTGCAGCGCATATTAAGCCGTATTAAGCCGTATTGTTGACAAAATATATTTATTTGTTATATAATAGCTCGATACGTATTCTAATTAAATATAAATGAAAAGGGTGTTTTAAGTGATTAAATTAAAATTTTTATTAAAAATAAAGAAGATTTCATTCGTTGTAGTTTTTGCCGCGTTGTTTTTATTAATTTCTCTTACGGCGGCCGCTCCATGCCTGGCGGCTAAATCCGTCGAAAAAAAGTCGGCGCGTACCGTTCGTTATATATTGCTCAAGGCCGTAGACGCCGATTCGAGCCGTGCCGTTAATTCGGCCGCCGTTACTATCAATAAGCGCCTCTTTTTTTCAACTTCACCTTCCGGTCTTATAAAAGTCGATTTACATTCGAAAGAACTAGCCGGTTTTGATTTTTTAGATATACAGGCCTCGCGCGAAGGTTATTTCGATGCGAGCCTCGAAGTGTCGGTGAAAAATCCGGCCAAAATCCCTCAGCCGGTTAAAATTAAAATGAAACAGAAGATGGGCGTTTTAAACGGTATCATAACAGGCTGCTGGAGCGATAAAGACGGGCATTATATCGATTCGTATTCTAACGAGCAGATTAATGTTTTCGGAAAAGCGCTTTCCTCACAGCATATCATATATAAGTTTAATGCCGATAAAAACGGTAATTTCGTAATTTTCAACCTGCCTCTCGGCACTTACGAAATCGAAATAAGACATAAAAAATGGCCGGTTAATATTAACAGCCAGGGCGAGGAGATAAGCCTCGAATTTAACGTCAGAAAGTGCAATCGCGAGCAATATCACAGAAACGATAAACACATAAATGATATTAACAATAAAAAAAAGAATAACAATAGCATCGAATTAAATGATATAGATAAAAAAAGCGTCGAAGTAAATAAAAAAGAGATGTCGAAGTAAAAGTAATAAAATAATGGATAATAGATCAATATTGTTCAAAAAATTAAATAAAGATATTGAATTAAATTATGAAATCAATAAAGTTAATAAATTTAATAAAACGAATAAAGCTGTATAAACGGCCGGCCGTGGTCTTTTTGAATTTTATTTTATTAACGGTATTTATTAGTATATTATTTTTATCTAATATTTTAATAAAACCCGCCTTTGCAGTTTCTCAGCATCCGATGTTTTTAATCGACTGCAAGACTCTATTTTTGTCGGATTCAATAAAAACCGTATTTTATTTTAACCGGCAGCCGCAGATAAAACCCATCGAGTCAAATAACCGGCTCGAGTTTATTTTAGATTTTCCGCGTTGCGATTTTTTAATGAAAACATATAAAGAGAGCGTTAAAGACGAGCTTATAAACGGCGTGTTGATTTTTAAAACAGAACATGCCACGCGCGTTTTAATAAGACAGCTTCAGATGACTCAAACGAGGATAATGCAGGGTTACGATAAAGCCAGAAAAAATTTTTATGTATCCGTGCTTTTTTACCGGCCTTATGAACGCTATTCCAAGTACGAGGCGCGCCTTTCGGAAATAAACGAATATAAAAAGCGCGGTATTCCGATCGTTTTAATCGACGCCGGTCACGGCGGAAAAGATCCCGGCGCTAAAAGTATTTACGGTGATATCGAAAAAACCCTTAATTTGAAATTCGCCCGGCAGATAGCTAATAATATTAATGAAACAGGTCTTTGCAGGGCATATTTATCCCGCGGCGGCGATCAGTTTCTATCTCTGGGCCGCCGAGTTTTTCTCGCTAATCAGTACGGCGCTGACGCCTTTATATCCATTCATTTCAACGCTAATAAATCAAAAAAAGTGAGAGGTTTTGAAATTTATTACCTTTCTAACGGGACCGCGTCTGATAAAGCGTCTGAAATATTGGCCAATATCGAAAACTCGGCCGAATTTTTAGACGAAAACATAGCCGGTGAACAAGATTATCAGGTTCAGTCGATACTACTGGACCTTAAGGAAAAAGAAAATATTAAAGAATCGGCAATACTGTCAACTATTATTACCGATCAGGTTTCTAAAATAGAAGTTTATCCGTCTTCGCCTCCTAAACAGGCTAATTTCGCCGTGTTAAGAAACCTTAATATGCCCTCCATACTCGTAGAAGCCGGTTATCTTTCCAATCATGACGATATTTCTTTTTTACGCTCCGGTTATAATTTCGAAGAAATTTGCGCGCGTACTGCCCTCGGTATCATTAATTATCTTTGCCCGAAAAGCTCCGTCGATTTCGTTTCTATCAAAAATAACGGCGGGAAGCCGGCGGCTAAAAAGACCGAAACCGCCGTCGTTAAACCTTCGGTTGCTCATAAACCGCCTGCTGCGGTAAAAACTGAGTCCGCGGCGGTTGAAAAAATACCCGCTAAACAGGTTAAAAAGAATATTAAAAAAGTAGAATATAAAGTTAAAAAAGGCGATACCTTAAGTAAAATCGCTAAAAAATTCAAGGTCAATCTTAAAAAACTTATGGATTTAAATAACAAAACCGCTTCGGGCGGAACTATTTTTCCAGGCGAGGTTTTAAAAATTTCTGATGAACATTGATTCAGACGGCGCGCTTAAAATATTAATAGCGAGGCTTACACCGCAAAAAACGGTTTCGCTTTCATTTTCACATAAATTTATATTCGATCTGATTAATACTCATTTCAAAGATAGAGTTTTTGTTGATTATTTCTTTTTTCCGCCGCACCGCCAATTCGCCGAACTTAAAAATAAAAACTTCAATGGCGCCGTCTCCCATAACCATAACTTAACGCTGCCGCAATTTGATATAATCGCCGTTTCAAATTCTTTCCAGCTCGAGCTTATCAATTTATTTCACCTGATTTCAATGGTAAAAGCGCCTTTTAAACTTAAAGACCGCTTTAACGATAAAACCGCGCCGCTTATAATAGCCGGCGGCGTTAATACGCCTTCGATAGCCTGTGTGAACGGTTCTATCGATTACGAAACGGACCGTTTCGACGACGGATCGTCTTCTTTGATCGATGCGGTTTTTATGGGCGAGGCGGAATGCGGCTTAATTAAATTCATCGAAATGCTTCTAAATAATCCCGGCTGGAAGGCGTCAAAGCAAACCATAATCGCAAAAGCCGCATCTGAAATAGACGGTTTTTATTTTCCGCCCGCATATATTCATGAATTCGAGACATCCGATCCGGCCGCCGGAAGATATCTTAAAAATATTACGGCCGCCGGCGAGTCCGGCGCTTCTATCGCCGAATTAAAGCCCGTGCGCGCGGCCTATATTCAGAATTTAGACGAGGCCCATATATTTAATGGCGTTATTTACGACGATTCGGTCAACGCGGCTACCGTGCCGGTCGAAATTTCCCGAGGCTGCGCGTCGATGTGCTCTTTTTGTAAGGAAGGCTATACGCAGAAGCCCTACCGCGAAAAAAGCGCCGCTAAAATAATCGAAGACTGCCGCCGCCTTCACCTTAAAACAGGCATTTCACGCTTCAACCTCTACTCTTATAATTTTAACGATCATAGCTGCGTTCACGATGTAGTCGAAGGCCTCGCCGCAAATTCGCTGGAGGCTGAAGTTAAAAGCCAGCGCGTCGATATGTCGCTTAAAATGCCCGCGCTTATATCCTACCTTCAGGCCTCTGGATCGGCTTCGCCTACATTCGCCATAGAAGGCATATCCGAAAGAATTAGAAATTACCTGTCCAAAAATTTAAACGCCGCTGTCGTTAATAAATTCATCGACGGCGTGTTTATTAATAAAGCCAGGCAGCTTAAATTGTTCTACATTATAACCGGTCTTGAAACCGACGAAGATTTCGCTGAATTTAATGAATTTTGCGCGCGCCTCATTAAAAATAGAAAAATTCACTCACCCTCGACTGCGATAGTCTTTTCATTGATGCCACTTGTGCAGTGCCAGAAAACCCCGCTTATTTTCGCGCCGGCGCCCGATTTTGCCCGCGTTTATGAAATTATCGATAAGATAAATAAAATTATGGGCGGTTACGATAAAATCACCGTAAGAAGCTCTATCGGCCGTAAATTATATGAAATCAGCGCCATATTAGAGTACGGCGGACGAGAATTAACCGCCGCGCTTTATGATCTGGCCGTTAATTATGGCGCGGCCTATTATGAAGAAATTGACGATAAAATATATAATAAGTTTATCGCTAATATTAAAAAAGCCGGCTTTTCATTCTCTAAATTTAACGCTGAAAAAGATATGCAGAGCATGTTTAATTCCGACGACAGACAGTACGCGGTTAATAAGAAATTTTTATATAATGCCTGGCTTAACGCTAAAAACTTTAAAGATATGCCGCGATGCCTCCGAAATTCTACGCTAAAATGCGCCGGCTGCGGCGCCTGTACGGGAGCCTCAAATGCTTATAAAAATACCGCCGCCGATAAAAGAGACGCCGAATTTGCCGTTAAAGCATCCGGTTTTATCCGACGCCCTGAATTTAAAATAGTGCTGCCAGCCGAAATTAACGATTTATCAGAAGCGCCCCATCTTGAAATTGCAAAATTGATCGATAACACACCTTTTAATATAATCGACGACTCTTTTTCTAAATTGTCCCTGGACCGCGATAAATTCCGCGGTAAAAATTATTATTTAATCAAATCACTTTCAGACTTTAAATTATATTTTAATAAACGCCGCGCCCGCCCCGAATCAGCCGCAGACGCCGAACCGCCCTGTGAATCGGATTATTATAAATCACTCGATTTTATGCTCGAATGTAATTATATATTCGCTGAAGTTAATATAGACCGCCGCGCCTTCTGCGCCGAACGTTCCGATAAATCCGCGGCCGCACTTTTTAACAGGTTCAATCCTAAATTTAAATTGAATATTTTTAATGCCGATTGCGCCTTATTGCATGAAAATAAACCGGCGGCCGCTTTAATCGCCAATGCCTCAAACTTAAACGCCGCCACTGCCGCTGACAATTTTAGTTTCAAATGTCTAATCAATGCCGACGGTCTTAAAAAACGCCCGATAATGCCGCTTATAATAATCGATAACCGCGCTCCGAAAGTTTACGCGCTTTTTAAAGCCGATAAACAGGTTTTAGATATAATTGAACGCGCCCGCATCATCGAGTATATTAAGTTTTATGAATATGATATAAAAAACCCGCTAAGCGTATGTCCGCACTGCGGCCGCGTTATGTGCGTCCCGCTCGACGGCCTCAAATCAGCTCCGCTCGATATGTGCTTTATATGCAGCGTAACCGCTTGATTAATCGTAACCTTACAGGAGCGCGACGGGGGAAAAGAAAGGACCAATGGCCCTCTCTTTTCCCCCGTACCCCCTTTACTCTCCCTGAATTTAAAACTGCGCGTGTGCGGCCGCACACGCGCAGTTTTGTATCATCGAAGCATCGAAGTTTTATAAATAGTTTCTTTATAAAGTTCTTACCATTTTTCCCTACCCTACTCGATCCTACCCTACCCTATCCTACTCTTTTCTTTTCTTTTCTTTTCTTTCCTTTTCTCTTTTTTTTCTTTTTTTCATTCCACAAACTTTTTCCCTGCCTTTTGTTAGTTTAGCCTTCGCGCACGCGTTGCGTGCGCGAAGGCGTACTATTTACGGACCTCCGCAACTTTATATTTTGGCTCACGGTAACGCTTTAAAGCATAACAACTATTATTATATCACCAAAAATCATTATTAACCTCAATAAATCTGATAATTTTACATATTCAAATTAAATCTGTTTGACTTAATATAAATTTATGAGTCCATTTCAAATAATCGATTTTTCGAATTTTGACAACGAATTTTCAATGGTTTTCAGACACGATTTGGCTGTTTTTTGACTTTCTGGAGCGGACTCATTTATACAATAGACTCGATTTACATTAATTTTTACCGTGAGCTGTTAAATTAAGTTACATTGATCCGTTGTTGCCCCGCATGTGCGCGCGCCGCGCGCACATGCAAACAAGCAAGCTGGCAACTAAATAACGAAATAACCAGGTAAATATATAAATAGGTAGGTAAGTGAGTATGTAAGTAAATAAGTATAACCGCCGGCATGAAAAAACTTAAAGGCAAGTTTCTAACGCTTCACGAAATGTTTTACTAAATTAAAGCCAGGAAATAAAAAGCTATCGATAAACTAACAATAAGGCGTCAGGCAATTTGCAGATAGTGGGAGGGTTTTAGGGAGGGAGAAAGGGTTGCTAACCCTTTCTCCCTCCCTAACAAATTAATTTTTAATTTTTTTAATTTTTTGTGTTATAATATAACATTATGCTTAATTCAGCGCTTGATTTAACCTTGCTCTTAAATTCTTATAAAAAATATATTATTTCGGCTTTTATCGCAGCAGCGGCGGGTGGATCGGCCCTGCTCTACATTACTTTTATGCCGGGCGGGCTTTACGAATATTCCGAATCCGCCGAGTTTTGCGCTAAATGTCATCTGCATGAAACGCATTACAAAGATTTCAACCATTCAGCCGCGCATCGCGGGCAAAAATGCGTCGATTGTCATTTGCCTAATAATAATAAAATTGAACATTTAGTCTGGAAATCCATCGATGGTAATAAAGATCTTTTTCTTTTTTTTACCGGTAATTTTTCCGATAATCCGCGCTTAAGCAATCATGGTAAAAATGTCGTTCAAAATAATTGCGTCAGATGCCATAGCGAAGTGGTTTTTAAAATGGATACCGAACGGCGTAATTGCGTTGACTGCCATAGAACCCTTAAACATAAAACTACAGGCGTTTTCTAGCTCGGCTTTAGCGGCGTGTAATTAATTATAAAGGGGTAAAAGTATGAATATTCAAAAGATAATACTTTCACTTTGTGCGGCTGCGATAGCTTTATCGCTTGCCGTTATATCAGTTGTTTTTATTTACGCGCCGCCGAAACCTATCGAGGTAAAAACCGGCGTGATAAACGATAATGAATATGAACCTGTCAAATGGGGGCAACTCTACCCGCTTGAATACGATTCGTGGGTTAAAACTAAAGAGCCTCGCAAATCCGGTAAAAGCGAATATAAAAAAGGCTGGGACGATGACGGAATAATTTACGATAAATTGAGCGAGTTTCCTTATATGGCGCTTCTTTTTAAAGGCTGGGGCTTCGGCGTCGAATATAACGAACCGCGCGGCCATCACTATATGATGATCGATCAGAACGAAGTTGACCCGTCCCGTCTTAAAGCTGGCGGTGCCTGTCTTACCTGTAAAACGCCATACGCCGATAAACTCGCGCGTGAAACTAAAGGCGCCATTTTCAGCGCGCCATATAAAGACGCCGTTAATATGATACCCGAAAACCATCGCGAGCTCGGAGTCGCCTGTATCGACTGCCACGATAATAAAACAATGGATTTAAAAGTCAGCAAATGGACGATATTAAAATCGCTCGAAACTATCGGCCACGCTGACTGCACCAAAGAACAGATGCGTAACGTCGTCTGCGCTCAGTGCCATGTGACTTACATCATCCCTAAAGACGCCGAAATGAAATCGACGGACGTTATTTTCCCCTGGAAGGGCGGTAAATGGGGCAATATTTCAGTTGAAACGATAATTGCCAATATTAAATCCGATCCGTCCCACAACGAATGGACACAGGCGGTTACCGGCTTTAAAGTCGGCTTTATACGCCATCCCGAGTTCGAATTTTTCACCGCTAACAGCACTCACTTTAAAGCCGGCGCTTCATGCGCCGATTGCCATATGCCCTATAAACGCGTCGGTGCTAACAAAATATCCGACCACGATATAAAAAGCCCGCTCAAAGAAGATATGCGCGCCTGCCTGCAGTGCCACGCCGAAACGCCCGAGTGGCTTAAAGAAAGAGTGGTTGCCACGCAGCAAAAAACAATCGCGCTTATGAACCGCTCCGGTTACGCAGTCGCAACCGCCGCTAAACTTTTCGAACTCGCCCATAAGGAGCGCGATAACGGGAAAACCATAGAAACCGCGCTTTACGACAAAGCTAAAGATTATTACTTAGAGGCTTTTTATCGTTGCATATTTTTAGGGGCCGAAAATTCAGTCGGGTTTCACAACCCGCCTGAAGCGCTTCGTATCGCCGGTGATTCGGTGGCTTACGCATCTAAAGCCGAGGCGCTTCTAAGGCAGGGACTCTCTAAGGCCGGCGTCGAAGTGCCGCTGCATGTTAACCTTGAATTGTCTAAATATATCAATCAGCGCGGCGAGAAAAAACTAAATTTCAGGCCGGAACAGGAATTCGCCGACCCTACCGCAATTCAAGATACCTTGCTGCCGAAGGAAATGAAAGGCCTTTAAGAGCGTATTTATTTATTTATATCTTAAGCCCGTATGAAATATGTAGCAATCGATAGTTATTTACATTGACGCATTATATTTCACGAAATTTATTTGCCAAATTTATTTCACCTAAATTTGTTTTGTATTGTTTTGTCAAATTTGTTTTTGCATTTTTACTGAATTCGTGATATAATCTAACCTATGAGTGCCCGTGATTTGAATTTAATTAAAATAAAAAAACTGAAGCATATCAGCCGGGTTAAGGCGTTTTCTTTAATCGAAATAGCCATCGTGTTAGGTATTCTTGGCATTTTATCGGCTTATGCCATTCCTCATTATATGAGCTGGTCGCTCGATGCTAAAAAAGCACGCGCTAAACAGGACCTCGCCACTCTGGCCGAACAGGTGGCAAAGTATGAAATCGATCAAAATTTAATAAATATCGAAACCTTTAAACCTGGTGAAACTAAAAAACCCATCCGGCTGAGAAGTTTTAACGAGCTGAAAGGCAAGTATATGGCAAATATTGAAAAGCTCCGCGATCCGTGGGGTTTTGAATATCTGCTCCTGCCGGAAGCGGGCGAGAAAACTTCCCTGGAATTGCTCGGCTATAAGACCTTAGACGGCACTATGATTAAAATAAACGCTGCTATCGGTGAAAAAATGCCTCCTAATTTACCGCCGGGCTCGAGTATGATATATAAAAAATTTGTCGAAGATACTACTAAAAAAGATCGGTCACTACATCCTAAAATAGTTTATTCGAGAGGGCCGAACGGACGCGATGAAAAAGCGAAAGGCGACGATATTAAACATGAATGCCGGCCGTTTAAATATCTTCACTCCGTAATTGAGATGAAACAAAATTAAATAAAAAGCCGCTTATTATTTAGTTTTGTTGTAATTACACTTCACCGGGCGCGGTTGATTATTGTTAAAGATAAATTTAATGAACAGGAATAATTAATGAAATTATACGCTGATAATTTTAAGTTTTTATCTAAAAATATATGGCTGTTTTTATTCATCATTACAGCGCCGCTTTATTTAAATTACGGCGTCGCACTCGCTTCCATGGAGACTGAAAGTCTCGGGCTTATTATTAAATCCATCGAGATGGTCGAAGAAAAGCCTCTGCTTGCAGCTATATTCAATATTAAAACCGGGCGCACTATCGAATATACCGTCGGCGATTATGTCGAAGGCCGTCTGATACGCGATATTCTCGAAGACCGCGTCGTTTTATACGATGAAATAACCCGCCATCAATTCGTCCTTATCTATAATGATGTGGTGTCATCTGAAACTGACGAAGATCGCGATATTTCAGTTATTAGAATTAAAGAAAAAAAACGCGATCTCGAAGAAATGAATATCACTAATATTTTTAATAATGAGTTGAATAAAGCACAGGGGAGAGAGCCTGCGGCTTACGGTACGCCGGATAACGCCTCCGAAGATGAAAAAAAATTGGAAATGCAAAACTATACCCGCGATTTTCAGGACAGCCCCGACGGTTTCGATAAAGCCGGCGGCGATACTCAGGAAGTTAAAGAAACTACGCCATCCGCCGATGCTGATAAACCCGCCGCTGCCGTTGAGCCCACTGTTAAAGAAAAACCGGCCGCGCCTGAATCTGCCGCCGCTGCCGATGCGACGACCGCTAAACCGGCGGGCGCAACTAAAGCGGTAGAACTTAATTCGAAGCCGCCCGCGCCGTCAGCGCCGCTCTCTGCTAAACCGAAACCCGCCGCGCCATCCGCCGCTAAGCCGCCCGCCGGCGGTGTCGTGAAAACGCCTGACGGTACGACCGTTAAAATCAGGGATAACTCAAAAAAACAGGCTGAAAACGATATATTAGATGAATAATATACAGGTTTATGCAATATAATTAATATTTAATGTTTTTTAATTATTATTTTGTATTTAATATCAAATTTTCGTAATATGGCATTTTGCCGGGAATTAATATGAGGCTGCTTTTTTTATCGCTTGGCTGCTTGGTCCTTAATAGTCCTATGGAACCTTCGCAGGAATTTAACGACACATCCGCCCGCGCCGAGGCAATCATTAAAGATGATGCCGACGAAGTATTAATGTGGCAAAATTTTAAAAAAACAGGCAATCTGGCGATTCGTGAAAAACTTATTTTAAAATACGCTCATTACGTTAAATATGTCGCCGGTCGCATCAAAATGGGCCTCGCCGATCATATCGAGTTTGAAGACCTCGTCTCATGGGGAACTTTCGGCCTGATTAACGCGGTCGATAAATACGATATATCACTTAATGTTAAATTCGTTACCTTCGCCACTAAAAGAATACGCGGCTCGATATACGATGGGCTCAGGCACCTTGACTGGGTGCCCCGCCGCGTCAGGGCTAAAACGAAACTACTTAACGACGCCCTTTACGAGCTCGAAATTAAGCTCGGCCGCCCGCCTGACGATGAAGAACTCTCGCTGCACCTCGAAATGACCGGCGAAGAACTCGAAAAATTATACGAAGATGAATATAATTCGATTTTAATGTCGCTCGATGAATCCACCAGCGAAACCGACAGCGGCGAGCTGATTTCTAAATATCAACTCGTCGAAAATATCGCGGCTAAAAACCCCGAGCTATCAATTGAAAATGATCAGGTGCGTAATATAGTAATCGATGCTATCGAAAAATTATCACATCAGGAACGCCTCGTTATAACCTTATACTACTATAACGAATTGACCCTGAAGGAAATATCAGAAATTATGAAATTGTCCGAATCGCGAATATCACAGCTCCATACTAAATCTATATTCAGACTGCGCGGACGGCTTTCAAGGCTTAAAAAAGATATTTTTTAATACTAAAATATACAGGGGGATCACATTGGAAAAAAGCTTGAACTACGATAAAAAGAAAAAAGAAGTAGTCTTTATCGATCAGCGGAAACTGCCTTTGAATAAAGAAATAGTTAAATGCTCTACCTTCGATGATATGCGCGAGGCTATATTCGAAATGAAACTGCGCGGCGCCCCACTCATCGGTGTCGCCGGCGCCTTCGGCCTCCTTTTATGGTGCTTTGAAAACCGCTCAAAATATATATCCACCGCATCTGCCGCCGCCGTCAATAAATTCGAACGCGATTTTACCGCCGCCTGCGATCAGATGGCTAAAACCCGTCCCACTGCCGTTAACTTAAAATGGGCGTGCAGCCGCATTCTTGACAGCGTGCTGAAATCCTCCGCTAATAAAGGTAAAATAGACTTCGTTATAGACGAGCTTGAAAAGTTATGCGTTAAAATGGACGCCGAAGATATAGCTATATGCGAGGCTATCGGAGCCCACGGCGCGCGATATATCGCTGAAAAACACGGGAAAAATCTGCGGATATTAACGCATTGTAACGCCGGCGCGCTCGCTACCTGCGGCTATGGAACCGCCCTCGGAGTCATTCGCGGCGCGCATCAAATGAAAATATTAAAACATGTGCTCGCCGACGAAACCCGGCCTTACCTTCAGGGCGCCCGTATCACGGCTTTCGAACTGGCTGAAGATAAAATACCATATTACTTGATATGCGATAATATGGCAGGCTGGCTTATGAAAAAAGGCGAGATCGATCTTATTATTACCGGCGCCGACCGCGTCGCGGCTAATGGCGACTCAGCCAATAAAATCGGCACCTATTCACTATCAGTACTCGCTCATGAAAATAAAATACCGTTTTATATCGCCGCACCTGAATCCACATTCGATCTCAGCCTTAAAAATGGCGAAGGTATCCCTATCGAAGAACGTACCCCGCTCGAAGTTACCAATGTTTGCGGCGTTCAAATAGCCCCGCATGGCGCTAAAGTTAAAAACCCCGCCTTCGACGTTTCACCGGCTAAATACATAAACGCTATCATCACCGAAAAAGGCGTTATAGAAAAGCCGTTCGTTAAAAATATAAAACGGGCGTTCTCAAATTAATACAGCGGAGATATATATGAATAAAAACGAGCTTTTAAAAGAATTCCAGACATTCGGACGTGACTTATTTTTATCAGGCATCAATAATTCACACTCAGGTAATATATCATATTGCTTAAGACCGGCTGGCCCCATCACCATTACTCGCTCGGGAGCCATGCTCGGGCATATCAGCATTAACGACCTCGTCGAAACCGGACTCGCCCCTGACGCCGTCAGCGATAAAACCGCCTCGCGCGAACTTGTAGTTCACCGCGCCATATACGAGGGCGGTCCGTGCCGCGCCATAATACATTCGCATCCGCCTTCCGCCATCGCGCTTTCGCTTAAAACCGATCTGATAAGGCCGATCGACGCCGAAGGTAGTTATTACTTTCCCGGCGGTATTAAAGTTATCGATGCCCAAACCGCCGTCGCATCACCCGAAGTCGCTTCTAAAGTTGCGCCTCTGCTCGTAACTGAAAAAATAGTCGTCGTGCGCGGCCACGGCTCATTTGCCGCCGGCGCCAGCCTCGAAGAGTGCTTTTTATACACCACGGTGCTTGAATCGATTTGTAAAGCGATAATTAACTACGCTATCATTGCAGACGCCGATTTGTAATTGCTGGCCCGGAAGTCGATTTATAATTACCAGCCCGGACGCTGATTTATAATCAAGAGCCCATGCAGTACCGTAATATTCGATTTTCATAATTTACTTGACCGCGCTGAAGGCTAACGGGCCGCTTTTATCTATCGAAAACAAAGTTTTATCTATATCCGAATAAAAATTTATATCGCTAAATCCCGCCGCCGACAAGGCGCTTTCTATTTCATTCTTTTTTGCCGGATATAGCGGTGATTCGTTTTCAATTACCGCGCCGCCCCCGCGCTTTACGGTCAACTTCGTTTTAAATATAATCAGCCCGCCGTTCTTTGCGGTGTCCAGATCGTAATGCCTTTCAAATTTTATTTCATCGTTTTCTATCAGCGCAAGTTTATTAATCTTTTGCGATATTATCCTGTCGTAATTTAATATTTGCGCTATAAAAATCGCGCCAGGCTTTAATATTTTATTTACCGCGCCGAAAAACTCTTTTATCTTTTCATAACCTTCCAGATGAACTATCGTGTTGCCCACGCATACCGCCGCGTCAAAATAATCGGCTTCGAAAACTCTGCCTATTTCAAGCATGTTTTCTTGCATGAATTTTAACTTCATGCCTTTTTGCATATATTTTCTTTCAGCCGTTTCAATCATCCTGCCGTCGAGATCTATCGCGGTGACCTCATGCCCGAACGCCGATAAACCGGCAGCGAGCTTGCCTGTCGCACAGCCAATATCTATGATGCGGCAATGCTTTGAATTAGAATCAGAATTAGTATCAGTATTAGTATTTAAATTACTGTTTAAACAAGAATTAAAATTTAAGTTAGTATTAGTATTTAATTTAGAATTTAAACTTAAATTTAAATATAAACCGTTAATTATCTCAGCCGAATCTTCGGGATCAAATATATAATCGTAATAATCCGCTATGCTTTCATAAAATTTCATTTTTGTCATAACCTCATTATACCATAATCGAATTATTTTGACAAGCGTTGAATGTGTTGAAAATTTGGCGGGTTGCTAAATAAAAATAATCTTGGAACTGCCTGCGGCGCCTAAGGGGGGAGAAAAGGTTAGCAACCCTNNCGATAGCTTTTTCTGCCAGGGCTTTTGTTTCATTTTTTTCTTTCCTGCCTTTTACTTATTTCTTTGCCAGCTTGCTTGTTTGCAGCCACGCGCTTGCGCGCGCGTCTGCGGTGCAATAATGGTGCTAATGTAAATCAAGCAGATTGCTCGCGGTAGAAAACTATGCGTATCGATGCTTATTGATATAAAGTGTTTAAGAACATTTTTCGTGTGTATTATAGTTAGGCGAAAGGGTCCCGCCCTTTACGAGGCTTTGTGTTTTAAACACCCTTATATGCGGTTCGCGGTCTTCTAGCGTGACTTTCCTACCTTGTTT
>DIVV01000080.1:68998-75756 GCA_002423385.1 bacterium UBP16_UBA6123 | reverse complement strand
ACAAAAAGCATGAAAGATGTTTATGGCGGAAAGAAAATAAAAAAATAAGGAAACAGGGATAGAGATAAGAGATGAAAAAAGAGAATGTAAGATAAGAGTAGAGTGGAGATGAGATAAGACGAGACGAGATGAGCGAATGGCAGGACCTTTATAAAAAAACTTCGCAGTTGGCAAGAAAAGCCGCCCGAAATAAANNCAAATGCGGCATACGAAGTATGCCGTATTTGCGCAGTTTTATATTCAGGGAGAGTAAAGGGGGCACGGGGGAAAAGAGAGGGCCATTGGTCCTTTCTTTTCCCCCGTCGCGGTCTTAAAGCGGTCTTGCAGCGTTCTTAAGCGCCGTTTCATATGCGTAATAGTTAATAAATTCAGATCAGAGACATTTAGAATTGTTTTTATCATCAGAATTATTGTTATCGTTATCTTCGTCTTCATCGAAGCGTAGAACGGATTCGGTTTCTATTTTTTGCATCACTCTGATTATGGCGCCGATAACGGCTTCGGGGCGGGGCGGGCAGCCGGGGATATAGACGTCGACAGGTATAATCGAGTCGATGCCCTGCACGGTGGCGTAATTATCGTAAAAGCCGCCGGATGAGGCGCATGCGCCCATTGCGATGACCCATTTAGGTTCGAGCATTTGATCGTATATATTTTTAAGAATAGGGGCGAGTTTATGAGAAACGGTGCCGGCGACTATTAAAAGATCGGCCTGGCGCGGCGAAAAACGCACTATTTCGGCGCCGAAGCGTGACGCGTCGTAGTGTGAGCCGACGGTGGCCATATATTCGATGGCGCAGCACGCGGTTCCGAAGGGCATAGGATAAAGCGCGTATTTACGGGCCCAGTTGACTACTTCGCTGATTTTAGTGGTGAGGAAGCTGTCGCCGAAAGTGGTTTCTAGTCCCATTCGAACACTCCTTTTTTCGCCGCGTAGTAAAGCCCGGCAAGCAGGACTGCCGCGAAGAAAAACATTGCAAACAGTCCTTCTGGTCCTAACACTTTGAAAGAAACCGCCCATGGAAACATAAAAACGGCTTCGATATCGAATAATATAAAAAGCATTGCTACGACTATAAACCTGACGTAAAGTCTGTCTGAGTAGGAATCGTCGTGCTCGTCGATAATAAAACCGCATTCGTAGGCGCTTTTTTTGTTTGAGTCCGGGCGTCTGGGGCCCATGAGGTAATCGGCCGTTATTAATATAAACGGCACGAGCATAGCAAAAAACATTGTCATTAAAAGCGGTATGTAATTAACGGAAGCGTTCATATTATCATTCACCGGTCGTGGTTAATATTTTATAATAGTTTAAACGTCAGTCATTATATAAAATATGCTTTTTTTTGTCAACTAATTTATTATTATAAAAAAAAGCCGATATGACTATCATGAATTTTATTTTTAATTTTAGACAGTTTTCAATAAAAAAAGCGTCAGGCGGTCTGCTGATATTTATTATTATTTTGTTTTCTGTCACTCCGGGTGTCGAAGCGGCGGTTTATTATTATCAGGACGAGGGCGGCAAGGTGCATATTACCGATAGTCCCACTCATAAAGGCTACAGGGTGATAATACCTTCGGTGAAAGAGCAGATGTCTATATCGGACGGAATATCTACGGGGAAAAAGTCTTCAAGGATAAAAGCAGGCGGCGAAGAAATCAAAGCCAGTATTAAAAACACTAAATTTTATGACGTTGATGACAGTAAATTCGCCCATTTAGTTTCCAAACACGCGCAGGCGAATAATCTTCCATATAACCTGGTTAAAGCCATCATTAAGGCTGAATCCGATTTTAATCCTTCGTGCACTTCACGCGTCGGGGCTATGGGGCTTATGCAGCTTATGCCGAAAACCGCTAAAATGCTCGGTGTAAATAACGCTTATGATCCTGATGAAAACGTGATGGGCGGCACTAAATATTTTCGGCAGATGCTCGATACATTTAAAGATATTTCTCTGGCTCTCGCCGCTTATAACGCCGGTCCTACGACTGTAATCAGAAACGGCCGTAAAATTCCAGCGATTAAGGAAACGCAGAACTACGTTAAGAAAGTTAAATTTTACTTTGCCATGTTCGAACAGAACGGCGGCACTTTCAACGATTCGGAAAAAGAGAATAAACTAGCTATAGCACTTTACAGAAGCGGTGAAATAAAAAAAGCGATAAGCGAATTTAAAAAAGTTATAAGAAACTCGCCGCAGTACGCGCCGGCTTATTACAACTTAGGTTATATCTATTCGCAGGAAGGCGAATACAGCCGAGCCATCGACATGTATAAACGCGCCATTAAAATAGATCCGTATCTTAAAGCCGCCTATTATAATCTGGCGATTACGCTCGAGCGCAGGGGCCTTTTAGAAATGGCCATAGCCACCTGGAGCGCTTATATTTCATATGAAACCGACGCTTCTAAAATTGGAGAGGTTAATAAGTACATAGAAGAATTACGCGATTATATAAGTTCCAATGGTATATAACAAAGAATTATAGAATTAAAGAACAAAGAATTATAGAATTAAATAATAAAGAATTAAATAATAAATAATAAAAAAGAGGTGTGTAAAGATGGACGAAAAAGAACGCGCTGAACTTGATTTAATGGCGCAGCGATTCGGATTGAGCCTTTCTAACGAGGAAATCGGCCGTATTTTAAATGGCATAAGAAAAAGGGCTGGCGAGAAATATTTATAAAAAAATTGAGGTGTAAAATGATAAAAAAAATAGACGGCCAGATATTTTCAGATAAGCGATTCCGCGAGCAGATGCTTGATATGATTGAAAAAAATTATGAAAAAATAGTTAAAAAATTAAATAGTAAATAGTAAATAATTAATGAGTCTATTCCAAAATAGTCAATTTTTCAAAATTTAACAACGATTTTTCAATAGTTTTCAGACACATTTTCGCCATTTTTTGACTTTGTGGAGCGTGCTCATAAATAGAAATAGTAATTTCAATTCATAATTATTTAAGTTTGAACGAGCAGGCTATCCAGTCGTTTTTCTGGGCGCGCCTGACGCCTTTGTAGCCGTGCTTTTCGAATTCGCGGCATACCTGGTCATACTGACTTTCTAATATGCCGGATATAATGACGACGGAATCCGGTCTTAAAAATTCTTTAAGTTTATCGGGCAGTTTGAGAACTGCGTCTTTTAAGATATTGCAGATAATAACGTCGCATTTTCTTAATAACAGTTCGTCACGCGTTTTGCTTCTGAAGCTGAGAAGATTTCCGTAGTAGGCTTTTACGCATGATTCACATTTATTTAATTTAATATTCTCACGCGCGATTCTTACCGCGTATTTATCGTTATCGGTGCCGACGATCATGGAAGCGCCGAGAAGCTTGGCCGCTATGGCGAGTATTGCAGTACCCGTTCCCACGTCGAGAATTATATCGTCTTTTTTGACGTTTTCTTCGAGCAGTTTTACGCACAATTCGGTAGTTTCGTGATGGCCGGTTCCGAAGGCCATTCCGGGTTCTATAAAAATTGGAAGTTCGCCGCGGGAGGGTTTATATTCTTCCCAGTCGGGGGTTACGATAATTTTTTTGCCCAGTTTTCTAGGCGAGAAGAATTTTTTCCAGGAATTCGCCCAGTCTTGTTCGTCAACGACAATTTCGCTGAATTCAATTTTTTCGGTTCCGCCCGTCATTTTACTTTCGGCTTTTATTCTTTTTTTCAAATCGGGTATTTTCGAAGCGGCGTCAGATTCGCTGAAGTAAGCGACTAAAATATTACGGCCTTCGCCGAGCTCTTTAATTTCGACGCCGCTTGTGGAAAAATATGTGTAGATGATGGCGAGGATTTCTTCGTTCTGGATCATATCGCAGTTTATTTGAAGGGCTGTCCATTTTTTGACGGTCGGTTTTTTTTGAGCGGGCAATTTTAATTTCCTTTCACATTTAAAATGTTAAATAAATTCTACACCATCGATATGCCGCGTTATTTTATCGAGCCAATATTTGAGTTTAGGATTGGCGGTATTTTCTTTAAGCGCGTTTATATAATTGAGCTGGTCGGGCCACCATTCAATAATTAGCAGGGCAACCCAGCGGCAGTCGCTTTCGCCGGCCACGCGGAACTGAGTTATTAATAATTTAAGCATTTTTTCATCTTTGATAGGTTTTTCTTCGCTGATAAAATTAAGTTTATCTTTTTCATCCAGCGATAAAAAGATATTGAGTTTTTCTTCTAATACCGCATCGCTTGAAAACGCGGTCTGTTTTTGAGGTGGAGGAGCAATAAAATCGAGGCGGTCTCGTTCATGACTTTCTTCGGCGTCAGAGGCTTTTCCACCGCTTAATTTTGTGTAAAGTAAGCGCAGCTCGTGATTTTTAGCCATAGCGACAATGGAGCAGATTTTATCGCCGGCTGTAATATTGTTATTGGCGTGGTTGACAATAAAATCGCAATGCGCGTCGCAGGCGCTTTTAAGAACTCCGGTAATAAAATTTTTAGCCTGGCCGTTATAAGCGTTGAAATTTTCTGACAGGTATAAATTAAAAATTCCTTCGTAAAACTCTGCTGCTTTGATTTTTTCGAGCATAGCGGAATCTTCGTTGGCGATGGCGTGTTCGATGATATTAATTATCACTTCCGGCTGCGTCATAGATAAAAGCATCGTCAGCGCGTCTTTTTTTAATTCTTCGCCGAGATCGCCGGGGGCGCAGGAGGAGTTTAAACATTTAAGCAATGACTGCGAAATTATGCTCTGAAAATTATTTATGAGCTGGCCCGCCCAGTATTTGATGTCCGGGTTTGCGTGCTTGTAAAATTCAAAAATTGCAGGCACGAGGTATTCGGGAACTTCCGCTAATTTTTTATACGCTTCGTTGCGCACCGGCCAGTGTGTGTCGGCGAAGCATTCGAATAATTCAGGCATCAGTTCGACGATCGAATCCTGGCTGAGAGCCTGGATGAGAGTTATTTTCTCTTTTTTATCGACGGTGTTAAAAACTTTTTTCATTTCGGCATGGGCGGATTTTCCGATGCTGCCGAGAGTGGTCAGAGCCCAGTAACGCATATTTTCGTTGCGGTCTTTATCGAGTATTTGTATTAAATGAGGCGCTGCCATGGCGCCGTATTTTTCCAGCAAAGACGATGCGTGTTTTCGTACGAGCCAGATCTTATCGCTCAGCGCTTCTATTAAAAGCGGTATTACGTTTTCGTTCATGGTTTCGGTAAGAGCGGAAAGCGTGAAAAATTTAAGCTCCGTATCGGCTGTTTGCGCTATATTAGAAATATAGGCGACCGCGTCTTTGCCCATGACTTTGCTCATAAGTTTGATGGAAAGGAATTTTGCGTCGGATGAGCCCGTTTCAAGAACTTTTTTTAATATGCCGAGCGAGTCTTTTCCCTTTTTTTCTAATATTTCAGATACCTGTGCGCGCACGAGCCATGAGTCGTCGGAAAAAGCGTCGCATAAAGCGTCAAGGGCTTCCTCGTCCTCTATTTCGCCAAGCGCGGCGGCGGCGAAATAACGCATATCGCGTTTTTCCGACTTGAGCATTTTTTTGAAATATTCGATGGCGCCTCTTCCGAGAATGCCTCCGAGGACTTTGACCGACCAGTATCTTACGTCTTCGTTGCCGCCTGAAAATGAAGCTTTTAAATATGGAACTACCATTTCGCCCATTTTAACAAGGACATTCGCCGCTTCACGGCGGATCAGCCATGAATCGTCCGAAAAGCAGCCTATGAGGGTGTTTATGCTTTCTTTAGTTTTACAGGTTTCAAAAGCTCTGATTATAAACACTTTATATTGCGAAGGAATGTTGGCCGAATTCAACAGTGTAATAAGCGCGGTGGTAGCCTGATGGCCGATCATACCGAAAGTACGGATACTCCAGTATAAAGAATCTTCGTCGAGCGATTGCGATAAAAAAACGGTTTGCGAAACTATAGGTATCGCTTTTTCGCCTAAACTGGCTATAGCTTCTGAAGCCAGCTTGCGGGCTAACCATTTCGGATGGCCGAAAAATTGGATCAGCGATATAATTGATTCTGAAGAAGCCGTTTGACGAAGGCTTTCGATCTGCTGTTTAATTTCATCGGTGAGCGGTTCATTGTTGCGCGGAGATCTTGCTGATTTAGCGACCGCGCTTTTTGCTGGCTGCGCGCCGCCCGGCGCTGGGTGGGGCGTGTCGGCAGGCATATCGGAACCCTGCGGACGATTTTTGGCGCCTTTAATATCGTCTATCGTGCGTCCGCTTTTTATTACAACCAGCTTACCGTCTTTAAAAACTTTCTCGGCCATAAAACACCATGCTTTTAATTATTTAATCGAACCGAAATTAAACGGTCGTTGTTATCTAAGTGCAACCGCATAATTAACTATAAAATATCTCCGTAAGTGTTTAATTTCAACTTTAACGGGTTAAACATAGCATTGTTATTGTATTTCCAAAATATTTCAGTGAATCGTTCTATGATAACCGCTATGTTTTTTCGAAAACTGAATCCGTGTACCTTGGTTTTAGCCCATCTCCAGACAATTTCAACCGGATTGTATTCAGGCGAATACGGCGGAAGATAAAACAGATGTATTTTGGGCCATCGTGCCAAATAAGATTTCGTTTCTTTCGATTTATGTATGCTCGCGTTGTCGAGAATTATAACGATTTGTTTGTCCGGAAATTTCGTTCTTATCTGCGATAAAAATTCACAAAATACCTTTGAATTAGACTTTTTGGTACTCTTCCAGTAAAAATGTTTCGTCTTTAGATTTAAGCATCCAAACACTGTGCAGCC
>DIVV01000080.1:0-68991 GCA_002423385.1 bacterium UBP16_UBA6123 | reverse complement strand
TTTTTTTAAACCATCCTTTTATCAAATATGGCTCGGTCGAAAAATGCGTTTCGTCAAGTGCGAGGATTTCGCAATCCTCTTTATCTACGATAAATTTTATTCCTTCAATAATCTTGTGAATCGCTTTGAGTTTTTCTTCACGGGACGGCGCATTCGGGCTAACTGATTTCGCGGGTCTTTTGAATGTATAACCCATGTCTTTGAGTGCTCTCTCGATTGTATCTTCGCTTATATTCATACCTTTTTTGCCATTGAGCAGATGATGCATAAGCGGTACATTCCACACAGACTCGGCATATCCAAATTCACAGGGCGAAATGTTTATAAATTCGTTTATTAAATCAATACAATTAAGCCTTTTCCCCTTTGGGCGCCCGGGCGCTTTTTTGTGTTTCAATCCTTCTATTCCGAACTCGATATATCTATTCAACCAGAGCCTTACAGTATGTTCGTTTCGGTCCAGATCTTTCGCGATGGTTTCAATTTTGCGCCCTCTTGCTTTCAACAAGACCATCAATGCTTTTTCCGAGTTTTTTGAAGATGCGTGTTTTCTATATTTCTCTAGTTCTGCTTTCTGTTGTTTTGAGAGTTTTATTTTTATCATAATTAGTCCCTTATTAAGTATTTTGAACTAATTATATCACGAAAAATAACAAAAGTCAAATAAATTATAGATATTTATGCGGTTATACTTAATAACTTTTATAACGAATTTTATGAATCATTGTTATACTGCCGGTTCATCAAAAAAGTTCCCATAATAATTATAGCAAAAAAACTTTATAATGAGAATATGCGATTAATTATTTTTTTCATCGCCTTCGTTTAGATTTTCGTCTTTTGTTTCGCGCGCGATTCTTTCAAATTTGCGCCAGTAGCGTTTTGCATAGTAATAAAGCGCTATGGCGGCGCCGAATGCTATGCCTGCGAATTTGAACATTGCCGTCTCCAAATCTTTTGTTTTTATTTTATTTTGACGAGTCAGGGCCGCCGGTTTTATCTTTTGCCATGTGCTGCTTGCCTTTGCCGTATTCGGTAGTGTAAAATCCGCCGGCTTTGTATATTACAGCCGATGGATGAAGAACGCGTCTCATTTCGACGCCGCAGGTTTCGCAGACCGGATGTGGTTCTTTTGATGAGTGTTTATATACTTCCTGTGTGCATTTGCACTTTTCGCATTTATATTCGTATAATGGCATATATCCCTCCGTTGATTAATTAACTATTTTCATTCCATCGTCTTTTCCCATTTTTTTGCGGCGGGCTTTTACGGTGTATAAAAATGTTTCGATGGTTTTGCATAGCAGTTCGACTGATTCTTTTTTACCGCTTATCTGATGGCGCTGCATTTTTTCGGAAACCGCCATGGCCTGGCCCCAGGTTTCTTCGGTGCCCGTCATTAATAACTCGACTCCTTTCAAATCGTCGTAATTAACAATGACTTCGCTGTGAAACACTCTGTCGTGAATAATGGCGAAGTTATCGATGCCTATTAAAAAAGTGTAGGTTTCTTTTTTGTTTTTAAGCGCGGCCACGATGCAGTACGCGCCCCAGGCAATCAGCGCGATAAATAAAAGAACCGGGCCGGGGCCGGAAAAGAAAACGATGTTTATGATGGCTATTATAAACAGCAGTCCTGCGCCGATAAAAGGGAACGTGCGTTTCATGAAATCCACGATCGGGGCGTCATCGACTTTCCATTCCACGCGGTAGCTTCCGTCGGCTTCTTCCGAATATGATACGTTCGTTTCGGAATAGTCGATCTGGTCGGTTTTAAGGAGCCTTTTTCTTATAAGAGCGCTCGCGTCTTCAAAGCCTTCGATTTTTTCGATGTTTTGAGGTTTGTTTTCTTCATTTGTGCTCATATATCATCGCCTTTCTTTATAATTAATTCGATGCATCAAAAAAGATTTTTTACTTGCCGAATTCGATTTTGAAGTAATGTATCGTTTCGCGCAGGCCTTCGATAATGCTGTAGTATGGTTTGAAATTAAAGGTTTTAATGAGCCGTGAATTATCGATTATAGAGCGGTCGACTTCGCCGGGGCGTCTGGCAAGGTGTTCGGGTTTTTTGTCGAATCCCATGATTTCGGCCATGATGGCAAAGAGCCTGTTGACGCTCGTGCCTTCGGCCGTCGAAACGTTGATTTCTTTATTGACCGGGTTATTAAGCGCCAGCCGGTTTATCTCGGCCACGTCTTTAACGTAGACGTAGTCGCGCACCGCTGTACCGTCGCCGTATATTTTGGGCGCCAGGCCGGCGATCATTAATTTCGAAAAAATAGCGACCACGCCGGCTTCGCCGTGAGGATCCTGCCGCGGGCCAAATACGTTTGAATAGCGAAGGACCGTGAAGTTTATCGAGGAGTTCGCGCAGAGCGCTCTTACATAATGTTCGCCCGCGAGTTTTGAAATAGCGTAAGGGGAAAGCGGCATTGGCAGCTCAGTTTCGGGGATGGGAAGGTCTTTTTTGTCGCCGTAAACCGCGCCGCCCGATGACACGAAGATAAAATTTTTAACGCTGCCTGATTCGACGGCTGCGCAGAGTATATTAAGAAGCCCTGATATATTAGTTTCGGCGTCTTTAAGAGGATCGCGGGTCGATTCGACTACCGAAATCTGCGCGGCATGATGATTGAGCGCGTCATATTTTTCGGCTAAAATAAGGTTTCTGGCCTCGGCAGAACGTATATCGAAGTTAAAAAACCGCGCGGCCTTATTTAAGTTTTCAGTTTTGCCGCTCGATAAATTATCGCATATATCAACGCTGTGGCCGTCGGCGATATATTTATCAACGACGTGCGATCCGATAAAACCGGCCCCGCCGGTTACTAATATTTTCATCTGGAGACTCTCCCTTACCTGTATTTAAGCAATTAACACCGAACGAACTATCCGCCTATTTGAGACATATTGGCAAACATTATATTGTTTTCTGAAAATTTGCCGCACGCTTTTTCTTTATTATCGAATATGGTTTTTATAGTTTTTTTCAGTTCTTCGTCTGAGACGCCGTTTCTTATAAGATTCATTATATTGGTTTCGCCGGCTCTTAAAAGGCATGGTTTTAAGATGCCGCTGGCAGTCAGGCGCAACCGGTTGCAGCTTGCGCAGAAGTGGTTGGTGACCGGCGAAATGAAGCCAATTTTAACTCCGGTTTCGAGTTGATGATAAACCGCGGGGCCGATCCCTTTTGTATTTGAGTTCGATTCCTGTTGAGAATCTAATTTATATTTTTGCGTTATAATTTTTTTTATGCCGTCGATGGATAAAAAATGCTTTTCGAAAAAATCTTTCGCGTTAGCCGATATATCCATTAATTCGATAAAGCGCAATATTAAATTATTTTCGGCGGCGAATCCGATAAAATCGAATATTTCATTGTCGTTTATTCCGCGAAGCGCCACGACGTTCATTTTGATGGGAGAAAACCCGATTTTAGAGCATTGCTTAATATTATCGACTACTCTTTCGAGCCGATCACTGCCGGTTAATTTATAATATTTATCGCGATCGAGGCTGTCGAGGGAAAAATTAAAACGCCTTACGCCGGCGGCATAAAGTTCGGCGGCGTGCCTGTCTAAGTTGACGCCGTTTGTGGTGAAGGTAACTTCGTCGATGCCGTCGATAGCCGATATCATTTTAAACAGGCTGGATATCGACTTACGCACTAACGGTTCGCCGCCGGTGATGCGAACGGTTTTTACGCCTAACTGCGCGGTAATGCGAACTATATGAGCTATTTCTTCGAAGGATAACACGGCGTCTGGACTTAATTTATGCGCCGGATTCACTTCGCAGTATTTACAGCGCAGATTGCATCTGTCGGTTACCGATATCCTTAAATAATCAAAAGTATTTGTCATGTCGTAATTTTATATCATAAAATCATTTAAAAGTCAAGTTTTGTTAGTATTTATGTGATTTATTATTATATAATCAATCGCTTACGCTTTTATGTCGTTAAGGCATGAATTAAAGCCAATAATTTTTAACAATTGTGATAATAATTATTTCATTTTCGCGTGATAAATGTTATGATATAGTATCGTTAGTTTGTTAACCAAACGAAATTAAAAAACGTAATAAAATTGGAGGCAAAATATGTTAAGAAAAATAATTTTTTTTGCTCTGACGGCTCTTTTTATTGTATCTTTCGCGGCAACCGGCACCGGTTTGGCGGCTGGAACCGCAGTTCCTCTTACAGTGGATGAAAAAGTCGAGTTTGAAGTGGTTAGTAAACTTATCAAAAATTATTTGGAGTTTACCGAAGACAAATATAAAAACGCTTTTTCTCTTGTGCCGTCCAAACCTTTGAATGTTAAAATCGGTTCTTTTACGCCTTCTACCGCTGATGACGTGGCTCGAATCGTCGCGGGCAGCAGCGTTGATTTTACTTTCGATCCCGCCGATTTTTTAAGCCGTTCTGGAGTGGAAGGCGCCATTAACGGCGGGGTTAAAGATTTTAAATTCCATTCGATGAGCCATATCATAGCCTTCGGAGATCAAACGCGCCTCGCTATCGTTAATCCGGCAACCAGCATTGGCAAGCATAATATTAAATTTGATTTCGTAACCGATCCTACCTGCATCAAAGTAATTACGATAGCTTTTTTTACATTCGAGCTTTCCAGGGACGCTTATAATAATACTTTTGATCCGAGGTGGTGTTACGCATTAGAGATAAACCGTCTTCAGACATACGACGAAACGCCGCCTGACGCGGTATTTTATTCGAATCGCGTATTGTTTACGACAACCGGCGGTAAAATAACTGAATTCAATAAAAGAGCTGAAGATTATGCTTTTGAACATCCCAACAAATCGCTGGGGATGGCAGTTAAAAATCCTGAAGAAATAAGCGTTCTGGTAAAAGACAATAACGTTTTTTCTTCGTTTACCACGGCCCAACTGAATGAGCACGAACCGCCGCGCCCGCACAGATTCGGCGCTACGACACCCACGCTGGCTTTCTACGTTGAAACTTACGGGGCTTTTTACAAAGAACTCGATAACGCGGCAGGCGGAACCAAAGTCGAGCGTATGCTCGGCGAAACTATCGCTACGGAGGCTCTTGGCACTAATCCGGCCACGCCCGAGGGTCGTTTCGGCTGGATAGGCCCGATTTGGTTCGAAGATCTTGACGGCTGGACGGTAAGCGTTCATCAGAAAGAAGTGGAGGGCGACGATAAATCTGAAAAAATAATAGATCCGGTTAAAGTCAATGGCATCTTCGTTAATAAACATAAGCTGTGTTCGCTATATCATTTTAAAGGTCCTCTTAAATCGCTTGAAACGGCGGTTGAAAAATTGACGGGTAATCCCGATTCCATGCGCTACAGTCTTCATTTTGCTTCGCTTGCACAGATGTCTATTCCGATTTTCACCGGCGATAACATTCGCTTTTTAGAACATCAGTTTAACGACGAAGCGCTGGGGTTTGAAAAAGAAAAAATGATGAGAATATGCACGGCAGTGCTCGACAGTTCCGGCAATCTCAGAATGCCGTGGCTCAGCCGCACTATTGATGAAAAGAAAGTTCTCGGCGATTTTCAGGCCAAATTCGGTGCGGCCAAACTGTCGAAAGCCGGATTATGCGATGAAATGATAGTTGTAGTGCCTTATGACGACAGGCTTCCCGGCGCCGTACTTTCGCTCACCAATACCGAAACTAACGTTACGACTTCATTTACGATACCCAATTACGACTGCCTGGAAAATGAAAATACTTCCGCGGGCGATAAAGTATATTTCCCTTTCGCCGAGCAGGCTGAAGTATGGCATTTTAAATACGACGGCGATTCCGACGCCATGAAATGGCTTAAACAAAAAGATCCCCAACGCTACCAAAAATATATCGAAGCGCTCACTATAAATGAAGACGTCCGTCTTATTTTCGACATGGTCGGTTACGATAACATTAATAAATATTTAGAAACCGTCGATTCCGATAATACGAAAATCGGGCAGTACGGCATTTCCACCGAAATGGCCGGGGCGGAAAAAGGCATCGAAAACCTTTACTATCATACATGGCGCATTGACGATCCAACCGGGACTGAAAACTTGCTTTATGAAGATAAATCAAAAGACCTTTTTGTTTATCCCGATTACGTATTCAGAAATCCCGAGCAGGGTAAAACCTATAAAGTGAGTTTTTACGTGGAGGATTTTTCGCCGTTTTTTAACAGGAAGGCAAGCGCGGTGGAAACGAAGTCTGGTAAAAGACAGGGAAATATCCGTCAAATAATACTTGAATTCGATGTAAAAGGCCGCGCCGTGCAGTCACACAATATGGGTGGAAGTACGACGACTAAAAACACCGTTTTAGAGACGAAAAACGAAAACAAGTAAAAGAAGAACCAGCAATGAATTACGCATATAACGGCCGTATAATAGAAGTTAATCTGAGCATGCAGTCCTACCGCGAGATATTAATAGACCCGGCGGATGTTAAAACGCATTTGCTCGCTTCGGGATATGCGGTCAATTATTTTTTAAAGTATCTAAACTATAAAGCCGATCCGCTTTCGCCCGAAGCGCCGGTTTTTCTGTTGGCTGGACTCGTTACCGGCACGCCGTTTTTGACGGCCTGTAAAATGTCGGTTTGCGGGCGTTCTCCTCAGACCGGCATATGGAACGAGTCCACCGTCGGAGGTCATTTCGCGCACATGCTTAAATGCAGCGGTTTTGACGGAATAATATTGACCGGCCGGTCCAGGTCGCCTATTTATCTTTCAATCGACGACGGCCGGGTCGATTTCAAGGATGCTTCTCATTTGTGGGGGCGCGATACTTTTTATACCGACGAGCAGATACGCTCTGAAACCGAAGCTATGGCTAAAGTTATGTGTATCGGGCCGGCCGGTGAAAACGGCGTAAAAATGGCTTCGATCATATGCGAAGGCCGCAGCGCTCGAAGCGCGGGGCGCGGCGGTATGGGCGCGGTGTTCGGGGCTAAAAATTTGAAGGCGGTCGCCGTGTTCGGACGCAAAAAAATGCAGGTGGCCGATTACGACGCGCTCGTTGCAGAATTAAAAAAAACGACTCTTGTCGTTAAAGAAAAATCGAGTCAGTTCCATGAGTTCGGCACCGCGGGCGGGCTTAAAAATTCCGAAATGCTCGGCAATCTTCCCGTTAAAAACTGGAGCGAAGGCAGTTTTAGCGAATCGGCGGGAGAGCTCAGCGGTCAGAATCTGGTCAAATTAACTTTTGAAAAGCATTATTACTGCTATTCATGCCCTATCGGCTGCGCTAAGATAATGAATTTCATCCATCCGCGCTACGGCAAAATAAATTCGCATATGCCCGAATATGAAGGCGCGGCCGGATTTTCATCGCTTATAATGAACCGTGATCCTTATTTGGTGTGCGCGGCGTGCGAGTTTTGCGATAAAAACGGCATCGATACGATTTCGGCTTCATCGGCGGTCGCTTTCGCTATGGAATGTTACGAGCACGGCCTTATTTTAAAGCATGATACGGGCGGCGTCGAGCTTAAATGGGGTTCGCCGGAGGCTGTTATGTGCCTGTTAGAGCTGATAGTTTCTAAAAAGAATATAGGCGCGCTGCTTGGCGAAGGGACGCGGGCGGCGGCGGCGGCTATCGGCGGAATAGCGCCGGAATTCGCGGTTCACGTTAAAGGATTGGAAGTCGCCATGCACGACCCGCGCGCATTTTACGCCATGGCGGCTAATTACATGACGGCCAACCGCGGCGCCTGTCATTTAGAGTCGCTGGCTTATACTCTCGGCTATGGCCGCACTTACGAAGGCCTCGGACTGCCGGCGAGCTTCGTCAACGACTCCGCCTCGGCCGCGCTTATATGCGTTATAACGCAAAATTTTTTCGGGCTTTTCAATCCGCTCGGCATCTGTAAATTCGTTGCGCGCGCGGCTTTTTCCATAGACGAAATCGCTTTGTGGCTTAAAATAACGGCCGGGCTCTCTTTTACGCCGGCCGAACTTATGCTTATCGGCGAGCGGATATTTAATGAAAAACGAATTTTTAACGTCATGCTTGGCATATCAAGAAAAGATGATATGCTTCCACCGCGGCTTATTTCGAAGAAACGAGACTCGGGGCGCGCCGCTGATAATCTCGCTGACGTAGGATTGATACTCAACCAGTATTATAAATTACGCGGCTGGAATGAATTAGGAATTCCAACCGCGCGTAAGTGTGATGAACTATCGATTAATTTTAAGTTTTGATTTATAAGATGTAAAGTTTAAAGTTATAAAAATCCGAGATTAAAATTATCCCTTTAATTTATCGGTTTAAAAACCTAATTATTTTTTCCGGTTTTTAAAGTTTTTGAAAAACAATATATAGTAAGGCCGATAACTAAGATCCAGCTCGTACTCATAAAAATCCATCCTGAAATTAACATTATGCGTGCACCGTTCCTTTTTTGTCCCATGCTTTTTTAATTAAATAGAAGAAGAAGACCGTTATGGCCGTCATTAATAAGCGCGCGCCCCAGAGCACGGATTTATTTTCCGCCGCGGCCTTTTTCATCGTGAATATATCTATTCCGTCCTGTATGCCCCATGCCAGCAGCAGCGCAATTATAAAAATCGGCGTTACATATTTCATTATGTAATAAAAGAAGCCGGGAATTTTTATGGCGTGGCCGTGGTGCATTTCTTCCCATGCTTTATCCATACCGTAGATCCAGCAGAAATATATTATTTCGATAAGGCCCAGCACAGCGAGGCCGAATGTTCCTGCCCAGAAGTCCATTTCGTCTAAAAATCCGCGGTCGTAATAAAGAATGACAGGGATCGCGGCCGTGAAGGTTATAGCGCCTATAAGCGAAACGGCTTTCTTATGGCTGTAATTAAGTTCGTCTTTTAAAAACAGTATTGCCGGGTAAGCAAGCGCGACCGACGAAGTGATGCCCGCGAAGAATAAAAGCCCGAACCACATTGCGCCGAAGACGTTTCCGAGCGGTATCTGCTGAAATATGACGGGCATCGAGTTAAAGCCTAGATTGAACGCTCCGCCTTTAGCGATAGCGGCGGTTTCGGCCGCGCCGAAAAATACCACTGAAGCGGGAATTGCGATGGTGCCGCCGAGGATAATTTCGCAGAATTCGTTGGTGGCGGCGGTTGTAAGGCCGGTAAGAACTATGTCTTCAGAGTCTTTTACGAAACTGGCGTAAGTCTGGATCGCGCCGGTGCATATGCTCAGCGTGAAAAATATCTGGCCGGCCGCGGCGAGCCACACGTCGGCATCGGTTAGCAGGGAAAAATTTGGATTCCACATGAAACCGAGGCCGTCTATAACGCTTTCTTTGACCGCATCGAGCGTAAGAACTCTTATCGCCAGTATGATCGCGAATATAAACAGCGTCGGCATAGCAATTTTGGCTAATTTTTCTATGCCGTTTTCGACGCCTCTGTATAGAACGAATATATTGATTAAAAACGTTATTAAAAAGAAAATGAACGCAGTTTTATGCCCGTTAAAGCGCTTATTGTCCCAGTTGAGATTTAATTTAACCGAATCGCTTTTAACGCCTGATTTAAATTTGATTACAACGGTTTCGGGCGTCGCCGCCAGCGTGTCGCCGGGGCCCGGATAGATAGATTCTATCTGGTTTGGAAGCGCAGCTTTAAGCGGAAGTACGCTAGCCGCGCCGGCCGTCTGGTAGATGGCGAACTCGCTTGAAAAAAATTGCGGTTTGCTATTTTCATCAATAAACTCGAGGCCCATGCGGTAAACGCCTTCGCCGTAATATTTATCGAAGCTTAATTTTACTTCTGAAGTGGTTTGTTCCGGGGCGTTTCCGCCAGCGGCGGCGGGAATATCAAAAGAACTTTCTTTTTTAGTTTTACCGGTATAGCCTTCTAAAAAAGTTTCCATTTCCTGGCGCCCTTTAATTCCGTCGTATTTTCCGCAAACCGAAAAACAGCCGTAGGCCAGCGTCCAGGATTCTATGTAATTGTAATAGATGACTATTAAAAGCGGCAGGACCATACCGAGCGTGCCGATATATTTAGAAACGGGATGTTTCCATATTCTGTTAAAAACGGCTGGAAGGCTTCCGTGGCCGTGGCGGCCGCCGAAACGTCCTAAAGCCCATTCGAGCCACATTAAAGGAATTCCGAGAAAGATGAGCGCGGCGAAATAAGGAATCATAAAAGCGCCGCCGCCGTTAGCCGCAGCTTTGCAGGGGAATCTGAGGAAATTGCCAAGGCCGATGGCATTGCCTGCCATGGCCAGAATTAAGCCCATTTTCGACCCCCACGCCTCATGCGGTTCGCTGGAAGTGTCGGGACCGAAAGAATCGTTTTCTTCTTCCATGACGGGTTTTAATGATTCGTTATTTTCTTCTGACATTATGAAAGATCCTCCGTTTATTACTTATTACTTATCACTTACTATTTGTTATTTGTTATTTTCAGCTTGTTTAATGGTTCGTTTTTAATATTAACTAAATTTGCTGAGTTAAAAAAAATAAAGCGAGATTATTATACAAAATAAAAATTATGAAATCAAGAAAAAAAATGCTTTTCTTGACAACAACTTTTTTATTTAATATAATTGATGGGACTGTTAGAATTATGATTGAACTAAATGAAACTAAATGAAATGAAACGAAGTAAAATAAACTTTATAATTAACTGAAATCAAAGAGGGTGATTTTATGAAAATGTCATTTATTAAAAGATCCATATCGCTTATTTTAATTTTAACTTTCTTCTGCGGCTCGGTTTTTCCGATGCATTTTGCCTTAGCTTCCGACGGCGCCGCGGCGTCAAAACCTTCGATAATAGGCAGTATAATCAATAAATTAAAACCTTCCGATAATCTCAGCGTTAAAGAACGCGCCTCGGTTATGGTTGATAAAATTAAAGACGGCGAGCCTATATTGCCGAATAAGAACACGCCGGTTAATATCAGCGAGCTTTCGCCGGTGCGCGCATCCATGCTCGCGGGCGGCTCGGCTTTAAAAAGTTCTTTTTCAGTTCAAAAAATAGGTTTTTCAGCCGCGAGCACCGTGGGCATGAAGATATTCGAACAGGTGAAAAACGGCGAAAAAATCGATATAGGAAAGGCCGCGGGCCATCTTGCCACCGCTAAATATATCGGTTCTTTCATAGGTTCGGGCATAGGTTCGGCGGCAGGCAATATCGCGGGAACTTTTCTTGCTTCTTCCGTTCCGGGCGTCGGACCGATTCTCGGCGCTTTTATGCCGGCGCTTTTTTCGATGACCGGCGGCGCTATGGCCGGCCAGATGGGAAGCGATATCGATAAAGGAATTCTGCCGTCTTTTAAAAGGGCCTGGGCGGCCGTCGATAAAGTCGATCTGGCGGCACGCGCGGCGGGAACTACGATAGGCTCCGTAATCGGTTCACTGCTTCTGCCGGGTATCGGCACCGCTATCGGCAGTTTTTTAGGCGGCATGATAGCGAGCAAACTTACCAGCCTTGTGCGTTCTAAAATGAATTCCGGCGGCACGGCGCCGAAGAAAAACATTGCGGATAATATTCGTTACGGCATCGAGCCGGAAGGCGTCATCATTAACGTAATCCCCGAGGCCGACGCATCGCTTTATTTAAAATACGATGCCGTCGATATGCGTCTGGGCGAGCGCGCTAAGAAGCTCAAAGATAATATAATCGCGGCTTACACAAAATATGTTCAGCTTTTATCTTCCGGCTTCAGCGCGGGTTCTTGCGAATGTATGGCGGTATTTAACGAATATAAAAAGGCCGTATCCGAATATAGCTTATTCAGAAATGCCAATACCATCCAGGAAAGTTCGAGATGAGCCACGGTAAAAAGCGTGTTTTTATAACGGCCGCCGGCGCGGTATCTTCCGCGGGAAATAATGCCGGCGAATTTTATTCGTCCCTCTCGTCTTTAAAATCCGGTATCGGGCCGCTGGCCGGCATGGAAATCCGCGGATTGAAAACCAGAATCGGCGGGCAATGCGATATAGAGCGGCTTATTAAAGATTTAGGCTTTGAAAGTATTTGTTGTGAATATTTATGCGAAAAATTGAATTTAGCTCGCAATCCCAAACTTTTATTCGCTCTTCACGCAATAGGCCAGATCGCCGCCAGCGGCGCGTTCGCTAAAATCGGCGGCGAGCGGATAAAATTATTTACAGGCGCGGGTCTTGAAGAAATTGGCATATCGCCTTTAAGGCTGATGGTTTCAGAGGCCGGCGGTAAAAACGATGCCGGTATAGAAGATATTCACGTTTGCGACGAGCCGCCTTCGGCTTTTCTTGGCGAGGTAATAAGCGGTTATTTTAAATTCGGAAGGCCGCCGGCCGTATTGGTGTCGGCCTGTTCAGCCGCCGCCATGGCCATCGGAGAGGCATATAAAAATATAGCGGCCGGCGCGCTGGATGCGGCCGTCGCCGGCGGAACAGATTCGACGCTGTCTGCCTTTTCTATTAACGTTTTTAATTCTATCGGCGCGCTCACCGAAGAAAATTGCGCTGCGGCCTTTGCGATGAAACCTTTCGATAAAAACCGCAGTGGAACGGTTCTTGGAGAAGGCGCGGCATATTTTTTAATAGAATCTGAAAGTTGTATCGCCGCCAGCCGCGGCGTTGCTATCGCTGAAATTATCGGCTACGGCTCTTCTTTAGACGCATATAATCCGGTCCAGCCCGATCCGGACGGGCGCGGCGCCTCTCTTGCCATGATGCGTGCGCTCGAAGATGCCGGCATGGGCCCCGGCGATATCGATTATATCAACGCGCACGGGACCGCGACCAGGCATAACGACATAGCGGAAACGAAAGCGGTTAAAGATGTTTTTAAAGAATACAGCGGCTCTTTGACTATCAGCTCGACCAAGCCTTTTTTCGGTCATTTACTTTCGGCGGCCGGCGCGATTGAAATATTGAGCGTTTTATATGCGATGCAAACGGGTATCATACCGCCGACTCTTAATTTAGAGGAGGCTGGCGAAGGATGCGATTTAAATTACGTTCCGGGCACCGGAGTTAAAAAAAAAGTGCGCGCCGCCGTTAAGAATTCATTCGGTTTAAACGGCCAGAACGCTTCAATTATATTAAAAAACTGCGCTTAATTTATAAAAAATACCGTATACAGATAAGGGGTATAAATGACTATGACAGATAAAAATATCGATGATGTCGCGGTAATAACCGGCATCGGAATTATTTCGCCGCTCGGCGATTCGATAGACTCCGCTCTGGCTGCTTTAAAAAATAAAAAAAGCGCGATAAAAAAACTTGAAAAAAATAATTACGCTTCTATGCCCGTAGAATATGGCGGAGAAATATCGGGCGAAATTCTCGCTGGCTATAAACTCGATCCTGTTAAATTCAAGGGATTTCAAAATTATGTTTCTTACGGAGTTATTGCCGCCGGAAAAGCCCTTTGCGACGCTAAACTGACGGATGCAAATACCGGCGCCAGCCTTTATGGCGGTTATGCTGAACACCGCCGCGGCGCTTTCGTTTCCAGCGGCGTAAACGGTAATAATGCGGAGGCTCTTTTTGAGGCCTTTTCGGTTTCGGGCGCCCCGGGCGGCGGTCTCGATTTAAATAAATTCGCCCGCGACGGCGCGCTTTATATTCATCCAAAATGGATACTCACGGCGCTTTCTAATAACTTGATATTTTTCATAACCTCCGAATTCGGGCTTAAAGGCGATAATAATAACCTCACTTTTTCAGCGTCCGGCGGGGCGTATATGCTCGATGCGGCCGTCCGTTCGTTGCGCGAAGGATACTGCGATATGGCATTAGTCTGCGGCGCGGATTCGATACTTAACTGGCAGGCCGTTGACGAATTGTGTAAGCTGGGAATATTAAACGATAAATATATTTCAGGCGCGGCCGATTCGATGCCCGCTTATTCGTCGCGCGCGCGCGGCGCGCTTCCTTCTGAAGGCGGGGCGGCGTTGGTCATCGAGCGTAAAAAGTCGGCTATTGCTCGCGGCGCAAAAATTTATGCCGAAATTAAAGCCTGCGGACAATATTGCGTATGCGGCGGCGCCGATTATGAAAGCGGCTCGGCCGCATTAGATAGTAACGCCGAAGGTTTCGCGCATTTATTTGAAAAAATTTATTTCGACGCCGGTTTTAACCGCCAGGACGCGGTTTTAGTCAATCTTAACGCTTCGGCTATCGGCGCGCTCGATGAATGTGAGCTCAACGGCCTCCGGCTGATCGTTCAAAAACACGGCGCCGGCTATTTTGAAAATATTAAATTGAGCGGTTTGAAACCATACACCGGCCATTGCTTTTCGGCTTCATTTGTTTTAGAAACGGCGATAGCGGCGGCGGCGCTGAAAAAAAATCTGGTTTATAACCTTGCTCATGAATCCGATTCGAACGATATGAAAGAATTATTCAATAAAGATTTTAAATGCGGAGAATATAATAAAGCAATGATATTTGGCGGATGCGTCGATGCGAACTTCGCGGGGGTGGCGCTTGAAAGAGTATAGGTTCAATAAATTGTCGGGCGATAGGCGTCTGGTATGGGACCTTCTCAGCGATACCGATTCTTATTATCTTAATCATCAGATCCTGCTCGTCGATTTTACCGCGGTCGAAAACGCCAGAAAAGCGGTCGCCGCCTCTGGAGCTTCCGGGCCTACCTACGTGGCTTTTACACTTTACGCCATTTCAAAGGCGTTAGGCGCGTTCCCGGTTTTTAACAGTTATTTGAGATCATTGCCAACGGCGCGTCTCGCGCTTTATAAAGATATCGATATATGTTTTACCGTCGAGCGGATGAAGCGGAGCGGCGCTAAATATGTCGGATTATCGGTTCTGAGGAATTGTGAGCATAAAAGTTTTACTGAAATGAACGCGGAATTCGAAGAAATAAAAAAATCAGATTATGAAAAAACGGCTGATTATAAAAATCGCCGGCTATTTATGATGATCCCGGATTTTATAAGGATGTTTCTATTCAGGCTTTTTTATAAGCCGTTTCCTTCTAAAATGCGACAGATTGCAGGCACCTGCGCTTTTACTTCGGTCGGAAAGCACGGGGTCGATTTTACTACGCCCCTTTCGCCTAAATCGATTACGTTTTCGCTCGGCAGGGTAAGCGTTCGGCCTGTAGCGGCTAACGACAGTATCCANNGTATCCAGGCGCGCATTTGCGCCTATATCACGCTTACCTACGATCACAGGATAGCCGACGGGGCAGAGTGCGCCGCGCTCGGAGAGCGCCTTAAAAATATAATCGAAACCTCGGATTGGAATGACTTATTAAAGCTAAAGTGAATTTAAGATAAACCCGAATTGAAAATGCGATTAAAGTAAAAGTTTAATCAGTATATAACTGAAGTTAAAATCGAATTAAAAATTTAAAGATCAAAAATAACTGCGGGGAGAATATATGTCAATATGCGCTATAGACAGTCATGTTCACATTTCAAACGCGGCTTTCGGCGGCAGTCTTAAGGGCGGCCGGGCGGCTTTGATGGACGCCCTTTATTTCAGGCCCGATATCCTGGATTATTTTGAAAAATTTCGTTATTCTTATTTTATCAGAAAAAATAATCCGCTTATTTACGCGGTCGAAAAATTAATAATGCTCGCCGTGGCCGCGAGAATGAAAAATTCGACGATAGAGGCGCTAGCTTCTTCGATGCAGGCCGCCGGCCTCAGATACAGCGTGATACACCCGGTTTATCCTTATGTATCCACCGAAGAAGTATATAATATCTGCGATTTTAAAGCGTTTTTTCCGTTCTGCTCACCGCCCGTCGATAAGCCGGACTGTCTTTTGCAGGCTGAAATCGATCTTTCGCGAGGCTGTCTTGGCGTTAAGATACACCCGCTCATTCAGGGACTCGATCTGGATTCGGCGCCTTATATCGAACTCGCCGGCCTTGCGGCCGCAAGAAAAGTTCCTATGGTGGCCCATTTCGGCGGAACGCCAGCCATGTTCGGCTTAAATGGCGCGGCCGGCCATTTAGACGCCCGTAAACTCAGGACCCTCGCGCTTTATAATAATAATCTCACTCTCGTAGCGGCGCACTTCGGCCTCTGGCAGAATGAAGAAGTCCTTTCGCAGATGAAAGACCTGGACAATGTTTACGCCGATACTTCTTTTCAATCGCCGGCTTTTATAAAAAAAGCGGCCGGGATTATCGGATCGAAACGTATTCTTCTGGGTTCCGACTTTCCGATAGGAAATCAGAAACTTTGCCGCGATAATGTGATAGCCGCCGGATTGACGGATTCGCAAACTGAAGATATTTTATTTAAAAATTCCATTTCCATAATGAATTTCAATAAATCTAAAAATAATTATTACACTCATCTTGCAAATAATGTCAGATAGTGTATAATATAACTGTAATTAAAAATAAAAATGATCGGGGAGTTATAATGGATAGAAATGAAATAATCGCCGGCGTTAAAGAATGTCTTTTAGAATGCGTCAGGGCGGATGCGGACTCAATAAATTTAAAATCGCGTATAATCGATGATCTCGGCGCCGATTCTCTTGATTTATTGGATATTATTTTTACCCTTCAGCGTAAATTTAAAATAAAAATTGAGCAGGGAGCGATAGTTAAACTTGCGCAGGAAGGCATACCGCCCGAAGAATTCCAGTGCAACGATCGCCTGATGCCTCGCGGTGCGCAGCGTTTGAAAGAAGTATTATCGGAAGTCGATACCGAGCAAATAAAAGAAGGTATGAGCACGGCTAAAATCCCTTATTTATTTAACGTCGAAACTTTCGTTAAGATAGTGGAAAGAAATTTGGCCCAGAAATAAATTTAAGTTAATGCCTGAGTATGGCGCGAGCCGAATTTAAGTTTAAGTTACACTTAAACATGAGTTTATAATTAAATTTATAGTTGAAAATATTAGAAAGCAAGTGTTTGTAATGCCCGACAACAATTCCGTTCAAAACGCCCCGGCGCCGGGCGCGGTGGGACCACAGGCGGCGGGTTCCGCTCCGATAATTATTACCCTTGCGGGTAAATCCGCCCTCGTAACCGGCGGTTCGCGAGGAATAGGACGCGCTATTGCAGTTAAATTCGCCCAGGCCGGAGCGAACGTGGCTATAATTTATAAAAATTCCGACGCGGAGGCCGAAAGCGCCGTTAAAGAAATGGAGTCTTTCGGCGTCAGGGCGCTTAAAATAAAATGCGACGCCGCCTGCAGCGCCCCGGCCAAAGCGGCCGTGGCTGAAGCAATCGATAAATTCGGCGCGCTGGATATCCTGGTCAATAACGTCGCCTTTACTCAAAATATACCTTTTCTTGCCCTTGAAAGCGATTCGTGGGAAAAGGCCGTATCCGTCAATATAAACTCGATTTATAATTTTACCCATCCCGCGCTTCATCATATGAAAGACCGCCGCAGCGGGCGGATTCTGAATATAGGCTCGATCTGCGGAGTGCGTCCGATAGCGGCCGTTCCGGTCCACTACGCCGCGACAAAAGGCGCGGTTAACGCTTTCACATTCACTTTAGCCCGCGAGGTGGCGCGTTATAATATACTGGTCAACAGCATAGCGCCCGGCCTTATTGAAACGGATTTTGCCGCCGGCCTGCCCGAAGTCAGAATGAAAGATTTCGAAAAATTCTGCCCGCTCGCGCGTCCTGGAAAACCTTCTGAAATCGCTAATCTCGCACTTTTCATGGTAAGCGATCTGAACACTTATATGACGGGTGAAACCGTTATAATAAGCGGGGGACTTTAATTATATGCCGAATGTTGCCTTCGTTTATCCCGTTTTGATTAAAAGCGATTCTTTTTTCGGCTTTCTGCTTCCGTCGCTCGCGCTCGAGCGTCTGGCGGCCGCCGTCGAAGATATCGCGGTCTGCGAACTTTTCGATATGCGTTTCGAAAAAAATATGATAGATAAAATAGCGGCCTTTTCTCCCGATATAGTCTGCTTGAACGTTAAAACCACTCTTTATTCCGGACAGGCTTATGCCGTCGCCGGGGCGCTTAAAAGCAGGATGCCCGGCGTTAAAATTATAGCAGGCGGCCTTCACGCTTCGATCTGCCCGCTCGAAGCTATTTCACATTGCGATTTCGTAATTAAAGGCGAGGGTGAAACCAGTTTTCGTGAATTTATTGAAGGCGCGCCGCTTGAAAGTATCGGCGGTCTGGTTTATCGCGATAAAGGCGAAATTATAATCAATAAAATGAGCGAGCCGGCCGTTGATATGGATTCATTAAAACCACCCGCGCGCCATTTGAGAAAGCCTTATTACAATTATTCGGCGGCCGGGCTTATCGCGATGGACCTGCTCGAAACTTCGCGCGGCTGTACCCATTGCTGCTCGTTCTGCTCGCCCGCGTCGATTTATCCCGGTAAATACAGGCTGCATTCGCCGCAATACGTGATTGGCGAAATTAAAAAACTCTCGGCGCGCGGCGTTAAATACTGCATGCTCACCGACGATCATTTCGGCGGCGATGCGGCGCGCGTCGAAAAAATATGCGATTTAATAATAGAAGCCGGTATTAAAATAGCTTTTTTTTGTTTCATAAGGCCTTTCGCCGGAGATATCGCATTGAAGAAAAAAATGGTGAAAGCGGGATTCGTAATGGTTTCCTATGGCGCCGAATCGCCCGATCCGGCGCAGCTCCACCGTTACGGCAAAGGCTTCGGCGAGTCGGGCGAGTTTATAAAACAGGTCAACCGTGAATGGCTGGAAGCCGGGGCCTGTTACGTGGGCAATTCATTCGTATTCGGCGACGTTAACGATTCAGCCGCGCTGATAGGCTCTCTCGGCGTTTTCGCCCGCGGGCTTAATCCGACTTATATCGAGCCGCTTTATTCGCAGCCGTTCGCCCAAACCCGCTACAGGCAAATATTAGAAGCCGGCGATATGCTCGTCAAAGACCGCGGCTGGGATTATTTTACCGAAGGCAGAATGCTGGTGAAACACCCGGAATTAAACGAGGCGGAATTAAAAAAACTGCGCGCTAAAATGTGGGTTGATTTTTTCTCGCCCAGAAAGGTCTGTGGAGTTTTTCGGGTGCCGCTTTATTTTTATGAAACTCTTAAAATACCGGCGCTCGTAATTTTAAAATATATGCGTGCCTGCGATTATTCGGTATTCGGATGTATTCTTGAAGATAAATTTTATAAAGACCTGTATTATTCGATGATCGACGATTATTTCGGCCGCGCGCTTCTCGAATTTTGCCCGCGGGAGCTTGATATGACCGAAAATTTCGACAGGTTCACCGATATGATCGGCCTTGCGCCGCTTAAAAGAATTTTAGAAAATTATGATGTTGTAATATATGCCTCCGGCCGCCAAAAAATTGCGGCGGCTTCGCTTGATATTAAAATCAGGAATAAAAAAATTATTATAGCCAGAGTCGAACCGCGTTCGAAAAAATACGTGCCGCCGCTTTATGGTAAAGAGTTCGGGCGTATATATTTTTACGCGCCTTTAAGGATTCTGAAACCGGCCATGGCATCTGAATCAAGAACAGTAAAAGCGCTTTTTGCTTTTTTAATAGTAGTATACAATGTGTTTTTTTCTAATTTCGCCCTTAAATTTTCCATCGCTTTATTCAATCAAATTGTACGCGCCTTCGCGGCGGCGATTACCCGCTTTAAATAAGGTATTTTTGTTTTATGCTCTACGATAAAATCATTCAAAATTATAAAACGCTTATACTGGCTATGATCGCGATTACGCTTTTGCTGCTGCCGTTCGCGCGCAAAAATACCATCGATAACAATATCGAAGAAAACGTTTTACACGACGAAAAACTTTCCAATTATAACGATTTTTTAAAAACTTTTGGAAATGACCGGCTTTTAATAGCCGCTTTTAAATATGAAACTATCGACGCAAAATTAATTCGTGACTTATACGATTTAGAAGACCGGCTGCAAAAACTTCCCGCGGTCGAGCGCGTAATATCGCCGGTTTCGATTTTAAAACAGTCGTTCGGGCTCAACGACAGCGATAGCCTCGAAATCTGGCTTAAATCGCCGGCCCGCCTCGCAAATTATATTTCTAAAATATATAAATTCACCAGCGTTTCTAAAACCATATTATCGCCCGAAAATAAAACAGCCAGCCTGATAGTGCGTTTGGGACGGCATGTTAGCGATACCGACGTTAAAAGCGTCGATGAAATTATCGCAGTTATCGAATCCGATAAAAATATAGGCCCGCGCGTTAGCGTCAGCGGAATACCGGCCATAGTAAAAGTTATTCATGGTTACACCGCGCGCGATCAGAAGTTATTCACGCCGATAACCATCGCCGTGATTTTAATTATTTTATTCGTTCTTTATCGCTGCGCCGCGGGAGTATTCATACCGCTGCCGGTAATCGTGCTTCCGCTTTTATGGACGCAGGCCGTTTATAATTTAAACGGTAATTCGACTAATTTCATAACTTCGATGATGCCGCCCCTGCTGCTCGGAATCGCTCTTACCAGCGCCATTCATATCGCGACCGCTTATTTTGAAAAAAGCCGCAATGTAAAAGAATTCGATATAAATATTCTTACGGCTAATATAAAAGACCTTGCCGCGCCTATTATTTTATGCCAGATTACAACTATTTTCGGCTTCGCTTCGCTCGGTTTCAACGGCATCGGCGCGATAATGCATTTCGGAATCTATTCGGCCCTGGGCGTTTTTCTGACTATTATATCCGCGCTTTTTCTTCTGCCGGCGCTTTTTTCTTATTTTAAAGTGACCGGCTTAAAAATCACAGGTTATCAAACTTCCGCCGCGCCGATGAATTTTATTTCTAAGTTTGTAATCCGCTATAAATATATGATCGTAGCGCTTTCATTGATAGCCGGAATTATCGGATTATACGGCATCACATTACTCGAAGTAGAAACCAGCCTTATTAAATTTTTGCCCCCCTCACATCCTGAAATTATTAAAGGAAAATTTATCGAAGATAATCTGTTCGGAAGCGTTCCGATTCAAATAGTGCTTAAAGTTAAGCCTGGCTCGCTCGATAAAAACGATTCGCTCGAAACCAGCCTTCTGAATTCCGTTTATTGTAATAAAATAAGCGATTTTACAAATGAAATATTAAAAATTAAAGATGTAAATTCCGCGGTTTCTTATGTTAATTTCATACAGGACTACGACCGTGAATTTTCCGGGGAAAAAAACAATATACCTCCTATGGCTGATGAAATAAAAGATTATCTCGATTTTTACAGGCCTTACTCCGCCTTCGATGAAGAAGAAGACGATTATGATTATGAAATTATTGAAACCGCCGGATTTTTTACGGGCGAAACGCGTGAAATTATAGTCGAAATAAAGAAGGCGGCAGCACCCGGCGGTAAAAACAATGGCGCTACCGGTTCAAATTTCGTCGCTGCCGGGGCCAACGTCGGGCAAGCGCCGCTGGAAGACCTGCTCGACGGCTTTATAAACAGAGATTATACGAACGCTAATATTGCCGTTAGAATCAACGACGTGAGTTCAAAAAAATTAGACGCGATATTCGATTCTATAGAAAAACTCGCCTCTGTATACCTGCCCGAAAATCTCGATTTTTATTTGACCGGCCGGGCTTATCTGTGGGCGCGCACTTCGGAAATACTGGCATATAACGAAATCGAAAATTTCGCGCTTTCGCTGGTTATGATAGTCGTAGTCATAATATTGTATTTCCGCTCGCTGCGAGCGGGACTAATATCGATTATTCCGAATTTACTACCGCTGATAATACTTTACGGCTTGATGGGCTGGCGGGGGATCGCCTTTGACACGGTTACCGGGATGATAGCGAGCGTAGCTATAGGAATAGGTTTTGACGATACCATACATTATATTTACGAATTCCGTAAAAATATAAAGTCGGGACTTTCATACGAAGAGGCAACAGCGGCATCTTTACGGGTGAAGGGAAGCTCGATGGTTTTTACTACTATAGTAATCGCATGCGCGTTCGGGGCGCTTATGACTTCTGAATTTATCCCCACACAGCATTTCGGAGTATTAATTTCTTTCGGTATGCTCTTAGCCCTGCTTTTCGATCTTTTTTTGACGCCCGCGCTGCTTCTTATTTCAAAACCGTTTTGAAAATTTCTATCGTTTCATGGAAATTATCGGATGAAAAAATCAACGGCGGCTGTATTCTGATCACGTTTTTTTTGCGACCGCCGATTCCGACCAGCAAGCCTTCACGCCGCGCGGAGTTTAAAGCCTCCGCGGCGTCTTCCGGGGCTTCGAACTCTAATCCGAGCGAGTAGCCGACACCCCTGATGCGGTTTATCTTAGGACGGTCTTCAAAAAAAAGACGCATATCACGCAGAAAAATACGCCCGTTTTCTTCTACGGTATTTACTATATCAAGCTCGTCAATAAGTTTTATAACTTCGAGGGCAGCCGCTATCGAAAGCGGGTTGCCGCCGAAGGTGTTGAAGTGAAGCATATCTTTTACCCTGTCGGAAGTATCTTCTTTAAATACTACCGCCCCGAGCGGATAACCGTTAGCTATAGCCTTTCCCATGCATACTATATCGGGGTCGAGCCCGTACTTTTGAAAACCGAAAAATGAACCGCCCGCGCGGCCGAAACCCGTCTGAACCTCGTCGCATATTAAAAAAACATTATATTCGTCTATTATTTCAGCGAGCATTTTAAAGTAATGCAGCGGAGGCGTTATTATTCCGCCGACGCCGAGAACCGGCTCTACGAGCAATATCGGCCGTTTCCCCTTTTTATTCAGCGCTTCGAATTTTTCGCAGGCTTTATTAAGGCATATACAGCGGGACGTTTCACATTGCTTGTGACTGCAAGTTACGCATTCCGGCGTTGTTATGTAGTAAATTTCGGCCGGCGCCTCCACCGGAGCGTGCCAGGTGTTTAAACCCGTAGAAAATTTAGTTAAAAAAGTGCCGCCGTGATAGCCTTCCGAAAAAGTGAAGATCGCTTCTGAATCCGTGGCCGCGCGCGCTGTCATAAGGGCAAGATCGACGGATTCAGAGCCGGAATTAGTGAAGAAGACGCGTGAATAATCGCCGCCGCATTTAGAAAGCAATATCGCAGCATATGCCGCCGCAGGCTCGAAACGATAGATATATGAAATATGCCCAAAATTATCCATCTGCGCCTTAACCGCGTCGTTAACCCGCTTGTTGCAGTGGCCGAGCGATACGGTGGCTACTCCGCTATATGCGTCAAGATACCTTTTGCCTTCGATATCGTATATATAAACCCCGTCGGCCTTCGATACTATTAACGGAATATCGTAATAAGGACGCACGAATGGCGCGAGATTCGAGTCGAAAATATCGTTTATTTCATTTGAATTCATAATTTATACCCCGCCTTCGATTGTCACATTTACGATTATAAGGCCTGTGCCTTAATCAAAATTATAACACAACTATAATAATAAAACAACCTGGTTTTTCAAGACCGCCACAAGACCGTTGAGAACGCGACGGGGGAAAAGAAAGGNNATTTGCTGCCAGCTTCGAAGTTTTTTTTATTAGCCTCTTTACAAAGTTCCTGCCATTCTATGTTCTCATCTCATCTCATCTCATCTCATCTCATCTCATCTCATCTCATCTATATTTTTTCTTTCCTGTTATAAACTTTTTCCCTGCCTTTTGTTGTTTTTGCCTCCGCGCACTGCGTGCGCGAAGGCGTTCTATTTACGCACCACCGGAACTTAATGTTTCGGCTCGCGGTAATGCTCTCAGGCATAACAACATTACTGTATAAAAGCATTATCAAACTTAATTTATTAAAATTTAACTTGATTTATAAAGATGCTTGTTGAATTCCATTCGATTAAATTTTAGCGGTGCAATTATTAAGAGTTGATTTACATTAGTTTTTATCGTGAGCTGTTTACTTAAATTACATTGGTCCGTTATTGCTACCGCATGTGCGCGCGTGCGCGCACATGCAAACAAGCAAGCTGGCAGGAAAATAAGTAAAAGGCAAGAAACAAAAACAAAAACAAAAACAAAAATAAAAAGAAAAAGAAAAAGAAAAAGAAGTTAAAGCCCTGACAGAAAAAGCTATCGATAAACTAACAAAAAAGCGTCAGGCAATTTGCGGAACTTAATGTTTCGGCTCGCGGTAATGCTCTCAGGCATAACAACATTACTGTATAAAAGCATTATCAAACTTATTTATTAAAATTTAACTTGATTTATAAAGATGCTTGTTGAATTCCATTCGATTAAATTTTGGCGGTGCAATTATTAAGAGTTGATTTACATTAGTTTTTATCGTGAGCTGTTTACTTAAATTACATTGGTCCGTTATTGCTACCGCATGTGCGCGCGTGCGCGCACATGCAAACAAGCAAGCTGGCAGGAAAATAAGTAAAAGGCAAGAAACAAAAATAAAAATAAAAAGAAAAAGAAGTTAAAGCCCTGACCAAAAAAGCTATATACAAACTAACAAAAAAGCGTCAGGCAATTTGCAGATTGAGGGTGGGGCATAGGGAGGGAGAAAGGGTTGCTAACCTTTTCTCCCTCCCTTCAAAAAAAGAACCGTTAAATTATGTTTTTGCCTGCACGAAATAAGAAAGAGCCGGCAAATTTAATCTTTTGTCTAAACTCATCATCAAATATCATCAAAATTTATTCGTCAAAATTTATTTGAATTTAAGATGGTTTTATGTTAGTATATTTCAAAAATAAAAAGAGCTTTTTAATTTTCAAAATTCAATAAAAAAGGCGGTTAAATATGAGTTTTAACATAGTCGATCAAGCCGTTAGCGGCAAAGCGGATAAATCTGACGTATTGGTCAGTTGCTGTAAAAAAGAACCGGGGTACGGAGTTAAAATAACCGTTAAAAGTTCCGTAAAGGCTTTTTACGCTAAGCATATTGAATCGCTTGCCGCGAAATCCGCCGAAGAATTATCTGTAAAAGACATGCTTATTGAAATCGAGGATAATGGCGCGCTTGATTTTGTAATACTCGCTCGTTTAGAGGCTGCGCTGCACAAAACCGGATATGGCGCCGGAAAAAATATATCAGGCGAAATATGCCGTGATTATTTTAAGCCTGAATTTTCAAGGCTTCGCCGTTCGCGTCTGTACATACCGGGTAATAATCCCGATTTAATAATAAACGCGGGTCTTTTCGGCGCCGATTCTCTCATATTAGACCTTGAAGATTCCGTAGCGCCGGAGCAGAAATTCGACACGCGTTATATCGTAAGAAATATTTTAACTTGTAAAAATAATTTTCTGGGTTCGAGCGAGCGTATAGTGCGTATTAATCCATTAAGCTGTGAGTATGGCCGTGAAGACCTCGAAATGATAGTTCCCGCTTTGCCGGATACCATACTTATTCCTAAGTGTGAAACAGCCGACGATATTATCGAAGTGGAAAAAATAGTCAAAAAAATAGAGCATGAAAATAATATTGAAAGTAAAATTTTATTCATGCCGCTTATAGAAACGGCGAAAGGCGTAATTAATGCTTACGATATAGCCCGCGCCTCGGAACGCAGCGTAGCGTTATGTTTCGGCGCCGAAGATTTTACGCGCGATATAGGCTGTGAGCGTACGCGCGACGGTCGCGAAACTTTCAGCGCCCGCTGTTCGGTAGTATATGCGGCTAAGGCGGCCGGCATCGAAGCCATAGACACTGTTTTTTCAGATATAGAAGATTCCGAAGGCCTGAGAAAATCTACCGTTGAAGCGCAATCATTGGGCTTTTGCGGCAAGGGCCTCATACATCCGGGCCAGATTAAAATAGTTCACGAAGTTTTTGCGCCCACAGATGAGCAGATCCGTTACGCCAACAAAGTCATGCAGGCCATTGAAGAGGCTAAGTCTCGCGGGGCGGGCGTTATTGCCCTTGGAAGTAAAATGATAGACGCGCCGGTCGTCGAGCGCGCTAAAAAAACCCTCGAACTCGCTAAAAAAATGGGTATTGAAACCGCAAAAAAGGAAGTGAGATAATATTATGGAAATGATAAAAAACGCTTTAGGCCGCATGGTTCCAACGGAAGTCAACGGCAGGGCCGTAAAACCTTATGCCGGCGCATTTGCCGATATGGTCAGCGGCCGTAGAAAAGCCGCGCCGTCTATTCCGCGCTGCTTTCCCGGCAGAATAAATAAAGTCACAAACGGCCTCGATCAGGCGCTGGATAAACTTCCGTTGCGTGATGGAATGTGCATTTCTTTCCACCACCATTTAAGAAACGGCGATTATATAGTCAATATGGTAGTCGAAAATCTTGCGCGCCGCGGCTTTAAAGATCTAGTTCTCGCTCCTACGGCCCTTTTTCCGGTACACGATAAACTCATTCCGTATATAGAAAGCGGCGTTATTTCGCATATAGAAGGTTCTATGAACGGCGATGTCGGCCGGGCATGTTCTTACGGTAAAATGAAAAAAACGGCCACTCTTCGCTCTCACGGCGGCCGCGTACGCGCGGTCCAGGACGGCGATCTTCATATCGATATAGCTTTTATAGGCGCTTCAGCGGCCGATTGTTACGGCAACGCCAACGGAGTTGCGGGCAAATCCGCCTGCGGTCCGCTGAGTTATTCTAACGTTGACAGCCTTTACGCCGATTATTCGGTTATTATAACCGATAATCTAGTGCCGTTTCCGTGTATTCCCTGGTCGATACAGGGCGGCAACGTCAATTACGTGGTCACAGTCGATTCGATCGGTGATCCCGCGCAGATAGTTTCCGGCACGACCAAACTTACAAAAAGCCCGACACAGCTTCTGATAGCTGAATATGCGGCTCGCTTCGTCGAAGAGATCGGCTATATAAAAGAAGGCCTTTCGTTTCAGGCGGGCGCCGGCGGGATATCGCTCGCATTTAACGTTTATCTGGCCGAAATGATGAAGAAAAAAGGCGTCACGGCATCTTTCGCCCACGGCGGCGGAAATTCCGTTTTAGTTAAAATGCTCGAAGAAGGCTCGTTGAAGTATATATGCGAGGGCCAGTGCTTCGATCTCGACGCGGTGCGTTCGCTTCGCGAAAATAATAACCATGTCGAATCTACTCTTTCGATTTCATATAACTATCATGCGAAAGGCTGTATAGCGCATATGCTCGATATAGGCGTGCTGGGCGCGACTGAAATAGATCTGGATTTTAACGTAAACGTAAACACCCATTCAGACGGCCTGCTGTTGCATGGAACGGGCGGTTTTCCCGACGTGGCCGCGGGTTCGGATGTAACCATTATAACTGCGCCGTCGTTTAGAAAGCGCATACCAATAATACGCGAAAAAGTAACTACGGTAACCTGTCCCGGCGAATTAATAGATGTCGTCGTCACCGAGCGCGGTATCTGTATTAATCCAAGGCGTCAGGATTTAATAGATAAAACAAAAAATTCGAAACTGCCGATTAAATCAATCGAAGAATTAATGGAAGACGTTTATAAAATAACGGGCGTTCCCGAAAAAGTAGAATTAGACGATCAGATAGTCGCGGTAATGGAATGGCGCGACGGCAGCGTGCTCGATGTAATAAGAAAGGTCAAAATATAGATGAAAAAAACATTAAGTGAAAAAAAGATAGAGCTTTGTCCTAATGCGAAAATAGTGCTCGAAAAAAGATATCTTAAACCGAACGAAACTCCCGAAAAACTTCTGTGGCGCGTCGCTAAGAACGTCGCGCTCGCCGAAGTGATATACGATAAAAATACTGAAGCGTCCGCGTATAAAAATGTAGCGAGGGTGATACTGCCGGCGGGCGCCGATATGGCTTCGCCTGTTGCGCTTCTTTACGCTCCCGAACGCGAAAACGCCCATAAATTAAAGGAAACTTTCGAGCAGTTCATAGCGGCGCTTCCGCAGGAAGCCGTAAATTCAACTGAAGTTAAAAATACGATAAGCGGATTTTATGAGTTTTTAGCGTCTAATTCCGTAAAAAGTTATGACGATAATTTTAAAAAATTTTTAGATAATCTCAACGAATTGCAGGATTCCTGTGAAAATGCTCGCAGGTGGGCGGATGAATTTTACGATATAATGTTTAATCTGGAATTCCTTCCGAATTCGCCGACGCTTATGAACGCGGGCAGCACTCTACAGCAGCTTTCGGCATGTTTCGTCCTGCCGGTCGAAGACGATATAAAAAGCATTTATTCGACGCTTCTCGAAGCCGCCATGATACATAAATCAGGCGGCGGCACGGGTTTTTCATTTTCGCGCCTGCGTCCGCGCAACGATAACGTTAAAACCACTAAAGGAATAGCTTCGGGGCCGATTTCTTTCATGCGGGTTTATAACGCATCGACCGAGGAAATAAAGCAGGGCGGCACTCGCCGCGGCGCGAATATGGGCATATTAAGAGTGGACCATCCAGATATTATCGATTTTATAACTTCTAAAAAAGACGATAAAACGCTCACCAATTTTAATATATCGGTGGCCATAACCGATAAATTCATGCAGGCGGTGGCTGATGACGCCGATTTCGAATTAGTCAATCCGCACAGTAAAGAAACCGTTAAAAAAGTGAGGGCATCGGTTATCTGGAATCTTCTGGTTGAAAACGCCTGGAAGAACGGCGATCCCGGTGTTATTTTCATTGACCGCATAAACGAATACAACCCGACGCCCGCCCTCGGCGATATCGAAAGCACCAATCCCTGCGGCGAGCAGCCGTTGCTGCCTTATGAATCGTGCAATCTGGGCTCGATCAATCTAGGTAAAATGGTTAAAAACAGAAAGGTGAACTATGAGAGGCTCGCTAAAGTAACTTCGGTGGCGGTGCGTTTTCTGGATAATATAATCGATATGAATAAATATCCCACACCCGCTATCGAAAGGCTTACAAAAACAAACCGTAAGATAGGCCTTGGCGTTATGGGTTTCGCCGATATGCTCGCGCAGCTTGAAATCGCTTATAATTCAGATGCGGCATGCGATCTTGCCGAAAATATAATGAGTTTCATTCAAAGCGAGACGCGCAGGGCGTCTTCGGCTCTTGCCGTCGAGCGCGGAGTATTTGCGGCCCATAAAGATTCGATTTACGATATAAACTCGCCTAATTTCAAGGGCTGCGACATTAAATTAAGGAACGCGGCATCCACGACGGTAGCCCCTACCGGCACTATTTCCACTATAGCCGGAGCGTGGGGCGGCATCGAGCCTTATTTCGCCCTTTCTTATGAAAAAAGGGTAATGGACGGAACTGTTTTGCGCGAAATAAACCCGTTTTTGCTGGCGACTCTTAAAAGAAACGGATTTTACCGCGACGAAATTATCGAAAAAATTAAAAACGAAGGTGTTCTTAAAAATATTAAAGAGCTGCCCGAGTATTTACGCGACGTTTTTATCACTTCGCATGAAATTCCCTATGAATGGCATATAAAGATACAGGCCGCGTTTCAAAAATACTGCGATAACGCGGTATCCAAAACTATTAATTTTTCGAATTCGGCCGCGATCGGTGATATCGCTCAGGCCTACATGATGGCATATAAAATGCGGTTGAAGGGTATAACGGTTTATCGCGACGGCTGTAAGAGCGAACAGGTCTATCACAGCGGTTCGGGCGATAAAAATTCGGCTGCGGCGCTTTGTGCGTCCGCGCCGAAGGAAGGTTTGAAACCGCAGCCTAAAAAGCGCAAGACGCCTCAGATCGCCGACGGAACGCGCATCCGTAAAGATACCGGCTGCGGCATGTTATATGTTCATATTTATAAAGACCTCGATGGAAAAGAAATCGAAGTCTTCGCCGATCTCGGCAAAGCCGGCGGCTGTCCGTCGGCGTTCACCGAGGGTCTCGGGCGTCTCAGTTCGCTCGCGCTTAAGCACGGAGCGTCCATGCAGGAGATAAGGGACGAACTTATTGAAATCAAGTGTACCAAAGAAAAAGGCCTTGGCCCGAGCTATATAGCTTCCTGTCTCGACGGCGTGGGCAAGGCCATTCACGATTATATACTGCTTCGTGAAATGGCGCAGCAGAAAGCGGCCGGGCAATCAGGCGATTCGACGGTTTCGCATCCGCCGCAGAGTCCTGACGATTCGTCTTTTACGGGCGGCATAGCGCAGGCGCTTTTAATTTCAGGAAATTCTCAGAACGGCAATACTTATCTTGGCGCCATAATCGATCAGAGCGCCGCCGCTGGCCAGAGCGGAGCGTGTCCCGAATGCGGCGGCACTCTCGATTACGTGGAAGGTTGCCGCGGCGGCAAATGCCGCAATCCCGCCTGTTCTTATTACAGTTGCGGTTAGCGTTATTTTGCGGCGTTGTTAGTAAATATCGATGTGACAATTAATGTACGGGCGGCTGCGGGGGCGGATTTTTATTCGATGACCGCGCCGCCCAGCAGGAAGGGGCCGTCGTAAACGGCTAATATTTGACCGGGGGTTACGCCTCTTTCGGCTTTAGAGAGCGTGACCCTCGCTCTGTCATCGTTTAAAGTTTTAATAACCGCTCTGACAGGGTTATGTTTATAGCGGATTTTAACCTCGTATTCGCGGTTGTCTATAAAAGGCGCGCCAGAATGAAGGTTTAACCCGCTTACGAAAAATTCGTTTTTAGCGGCGAAGGCGGCTTCCGCGACTATTACTTCGTTGCGTTCGGCATCGAGTTTTACTACGTACAGCGGCTCTTTATGAGCTATATTAAGCCCGCGTCGCTGTCCGACGGTATAGTTGATAAGTCCGTTATGTTTTGCTAATATTTTACCCTTGATATCGACGATATTACCGGCTTTGATTTTTTCGCGGCAATTTTTTCGTCCGGCTATGAAGCCGGCGTAATCGCCGTCGGGAATGAAGCAAATTTCTTGTGAATCGGGTTTGTCAGCGACGATAAGGCCGAGTTTTTCAGCGCAGGCGCGCGTTTCGGATTTACGGTACGGCCCGAGGGGCAGTATTATCTTTTCGATATATTCAAAAGGCAGCATACACAACATATAAGACTGGTCGCGTCCTTCGTCGGCGGGTTTGCATAAAAGGCGTCTTTCGTAGGTTGCGCTGAAGGCGATATCGGCGTAATGGCCGGTAGAAACGTAATCGGCTCCCATCATGGCGGCGTATTCTATAAGGTATTTGAACTTGATATATTTGTTGCAAAATACGCAGGGGTTGGGCGTTTTAGCGGACAGGTAATCGTATGTGAAATAGTCGATGATCTTAGTTTCGAAATCTTCGGAGCAGTTTATTACGTAATGAGATATGCCCAGCTTCATTGCGCATATTTTAGCCTCCATGACTGCTTCCTTCGAGCAGCATACCCGGAAGCCTTCGCCGGCCCCGCAGGCGCGTTCTATCGCATCTGGAAGCATTTTTAGCGTGAGTCCGATGACCTCGAATCCGGCTTCTTTTAAAAAATAAACGGCGGTGGCCGAATCTACTCCGCCGGATAATCCGATTATAACTTTCTTTTTTTCACTCATTTTTAAAGGCCTTTCCGGCGTTAATTACGGCGGCGTAAGCCGCGCGTATTATTTTAACCGCTTCGATAGTTTCATCGACGCGGTTATCGATTCCGAAAGAAACGCGTATGGTCGAATCGGCTTCAAGTTCGCTTAAACCCATGGCGGTAAGCACGTGCGACGGCCTGCCCGCGCCTGATGCGCAAGCCGCGCCGCGCGAAACGGCGAGGCCCGCGGTGTCTAAATTGAACATAAAGGCATTAGCCTGGTGCGGGTTAGTGAAATTGAATACGGCCGATATGGTGTTAGGGAGAGTTTCTATATCGCGGCAGTTGATTTTAACGCCGGGCATATATTTATTTAATTCGCCGATAAAAGACGATTTAAGTTCGAGGTAATGCGCCTTAATTTTGTCGAAATCGCGGGAAATTATTTCACCGCAGGCGGCAAAACCTTCTATGGCTTCTATATTTTCGGTTCCGGCGCGAAGGTCGTTTTCCTGATGTCCGCCGTATAAAAGCGGCAGAATTTCAACGCCTCTTTTTTTATATAGACACGCCGCGCCTTTCGGGCCGTACATTTTGTGGGCCGATACGCTCAGAAGATCGCAGTTTATTTTTTTAACGTCGTATTTGATCTTGCCGCTCGCGCAGACGGCGTCGCAGTGGAACAATATCGATTTTTGCCTGCATAGCGCGCCTATTTGTTGGTAAGGCATTATAGCGCCGGTTTCATTATTTGCCATCATAATGCTGATAAGTATTACCGATGGTGTGATTATTTTTTCGAGCGCCGCCAGATCGACGAGGCCGTTTTTATCGATGGGTGTGATTATAAAATTTATACCTTTAAAGGCCGGGTTATGGGTTATATTAAGCACCGAATGATGTTCCGCGGCGCTTATTATTACGCTGATATCGCTAAGCCCGGCAACGTATCTATAATAATTTATGACTCCCGCTAAGGCGAGGTTGTTAGCTTCCGTACCGCACGAGCAGAATGTTATTTCCTGGGGTTTTGCGCCTATGAAAGCGGCCGCTTTAGCCCGGGCGTTTTCGACGGCGAATCGCGATTGAAGGCCCGGTCGGTGATAAGAAGAAGCGTTGGCGAATGGTTCGGCGGTTGCGGCGCTGGAAACCTCATTGAAAGGCCTGGTTGTGGAATTATTATCGAAATAAATATATTTTTTTTCATCGCTCATAAATTTAATATTATATCATAAAGCGTCTTTTAATTACAATTAATTTTAAATCTATTTGACAATTACTTGAAAAATAATAGAGTTTGTGGTATAATTAAATTTAGAGATGAAAAATAAAAACATGATTAAAACACCTATAAATAAACATATCGTGCAGCTTGTCCGCTTTTTAAGCCAATTTTAAAAGCGGATTTAGTTGTTTTTTTCTTTTTATCGTGGCAGATTTACATCACAAATTTGATATTTTCAATCGGCAACAAGATTCCATCACTTACATTGCGAAAGGTGTGATTTACATGAGTAATCAGCAGAAAATAGCCGCTTTAATCGAATCGGGTCTTAATTTTAAGAAAAAAGGTAAATACGACGAAGCGATAGCGTAATTTAAAAACGCTTTAGAAATCGATAATACCCACATAAATGCTTACAGGCACTTAGGCAAGGTATATTTAAGAAAAGGCAGCGTCGATGAAGCTATCGACATGTTTAATAAGATCGTCACTATCGATCCCAATAACATTGAAGCGCACACCAATCTGGGAAACGCCTATAAAACCAAAGGCGATATAAAAAAAGCGGTTGATGAATTTAAAAAAGTTTGCGATATAGACGCCGACAACCTCGAGGCTCTTAACACTTACGGTCTTTGCCTCCGCGAAGCCGCCATATTCGACGAAGCCGTAAAGGTATTTACGCGCGTTCTGGAATTGGCTCCCGGCTATGTTTTCGGCCGCAATAACCTGGCGCTCGTTTATAAAGATATGGGTCATTACGACAGCGCTATCGAAGAATTTACAAAAGTGATCGAATTCAATCCTACCGGCGGTCTGGTGCCCGTAGCCATGCAGACCATACAGCAGTGCAAAAAGTTAAAAACTCACGCGCCCGTGGTTGTTACTAAATAGGCTGAATATATTAGTATATATTAATTCGTTAATATGCTATGCCGATAACAAAATATAAATAAAATAAAATATAATAAAAGGGTGAAGGAAATCGAAATTTCTTTCACCCTTTTATTATTGCCACTTATTGCCACTTATTGTTACTTAACTTATGATCACTTATTATTACTCGATTTTAATAAGGTCTTCTCTTACAAAGCCGGTTTTTCCATTTTTAAGTTTTATATTATACCATTGTTTATTGTCGTTCGCGGGTTTTTCCGCGCCTATAATCTGGACGTGATCGCCTTTATTAACTTTGGTGACTACATTGGAGTTTGCGGCATCGATACGGCTTTCACGTCTTACATTAACGCCGTTTCCGGTTATAATGCCTTTTTTGCCGGGCGGTTCAATTTGTTTGATCAAATGCTGCGCGGGTTGAGCGGCAGGCTGCGCGCTTACCGTTTGAACGTTTAAGGCCGCTTCCGAGCTTTCGGCCGCGCTCGCTGCCGTGTTGGCGGTTTTTGGGATTTGCGGGGGCGCGGCGGCGGGTTGAAGATTTGCGGACCCGCTTTGCGGTATTTTTGCGGGTGCGCTTGAATCGCGCGTTTCGACGGCTGGCGAGGCGCCGCGGCTGCCGGGGCTATCGTCGCTTCGCAAGTAATAGCGCAGCGCCATGATAAATATGAGCAATATAAAAGCTGCGAAAATTATTTTTTTAAAATTATTATTTTTTCTGGTAATCATGAAAACCTCCTGCGGCAGTTAGAATATAATTAAGCGGACGGCTTAACGCCAGGCGCCGCGGCGTTATATTAAAACCGCGTTCATGCCGTCATTACTTTCAGATGGCGCAATAAGTTTGATCCTGACGATTTTAGCTATCATATCGGGCGTTCCTTCAAAAAACGCTTCGATATACCTTTCCGTATGGCCGCTTAAAACCGCCCGTCCCGAAGGGGTTGTCGAAATAATCTTTTCGGCTATTACAAAGGCCTCCCGTCCGGAATTCTTGTTGTAATACATTCTGTTTTTTTTATGTTTGAGCTCATGAAGTTTTGCTGAACGCTCTTTTTTTTCGGCCGCCCCGATTTTATCTTCCATTGAGTATGCGCGCGTGCCGGGCCGGTCGGAATACTGGAATATATGAAAATCGTAAAATTCCAGCTCGTCGAGGAGTTTATATGTATCTTCGAAATCTTCGGGGGTTTCGGATGGAAACCCGACGATGACATCGGATGTTATCGCCGCAAGTTCTATATTTTTTTTAATAAGCCCGATTTTTTCGATAAATTCGGTACGGCTGTAGGCGCGTTTCATCAGGTTTAATATTCGCTCGGAACCGCTCTGGAGCGCCACGTGAAAATGCGGGACGAAACGCGGCGAATTTTTAATCAATAAAATAATGGATTCGCTCAATTCCGCCGGATCTATTGAGCTGAGCCTTATTCTGAATTCGCGCGTAAAAGGATATAAATCGATCATTTTTAAAAGTTGTTCGAATCCGAAAGGATTGGAATATATATCGAGGGTGGAATATTTGCCTATGTGAATTCCGGTAAGGACAATTTCGCTATATCCTTCTTTACTGAGGCGCTCGATTTCGCCGATGATGTTTTCGGGCGGCATACTGTATTCGATATTTCTGATATACGGCACGATGCAGTAGGAGCAGAAACTTTTACAGCCGTCCTGTATTTTAAGCTGGGCGCGTGTTCTTGAAGAAAAGCCACGGTGCGGTCCGGCCGCATGATTTGCGCAGCCGGACGGTTCTGCCGGCAGGAAGGAGGGAACGCTCCCTTTTTCCGTAAGCGCGCGCAGGCAGATATCTAAAATTTTATCTTTATCGGATTGTTTGATATATAAGTCGATATATTTTATTTTTTCGCAGCCGAGCCTTGTCGCATAGCAGCCGGCAAGCGCTATAAGGCATTCTGGAAAGCGCCTTTTGATCGAGGATGCTATCTGGCGGGCCTTATTTTCGGCTTCACGGGTTATCGCGCAACTGTTGATTATATAAATGTCGGCTGCGTCTTTAAGGCCGGCCTGTACGAAGCCGGCGTTTGTAAATAACGCGGATATTTGTTTTTCTTCGCATTGGTTGACTTTGCAGCCAAGCGTGGTTATGGCGAATTTTATCATTAGAGATCACCGTATCGGTTTTTAATAATTGCCAGCGCAGCCTGCGGAGCGAATTCGGCCCTCAAGACTACATTCTTTAAATTTAATATACTTACGCGACCGTCTGGTAATTTTATAATTCCTTCGGCCTCGCCGCGTTCAAACCCGCCTTCGGGGCCTGAAATAATATTTATTACCGGGCAGTTGCCGCTTATAAACGGCGCATATAAATTATCGTCTTCGCCCTGCGCGAACTCTTTTAAACCGTCAGAACCGCAGTAAATCGACGGCTCCGCCATAAGAAAGCTCCGGGAGTCCGCCGCGGTAATAAAGGCCGCCAGATCTTTAAAATCGAGCCTTTTAATAACGGGGACGTTCAGGCGGCGTGATTGAGAACTTGCCGCCGCCGCTATTTTAATTAATCTATCAATTTTTTCATCGCCGATATCGTATTGCGAATATTTAGAGCGGAAAAAAAATATCGAGTCCGCGCCAAGCTCGGTGAGTCTTTCGACGGTTTCGGCGGCCGCCGTCCCCTTTAAAACGCCTATAAAGCAATTATAGATTTTTTTCCGAATATCGTTTTCTATATTTATAATTTCAAAACCGGCGGAAGCCTGTTTTTTATTTCTGGCGATTTCGTCGATTTCGACCCGATAGCAGATATTATTCGAATCGTCTATCAGTAAAAACCTTTCTTTTATTTCAAGACGAAGCGCGCCCAGAATATAATTGCATAGGCCGCTTTTAATAATCATCCGCTTCGAAAGCTCGTCGATGGAGACGCAGGCGGCCATTTCCAGAGCGCTCTGATGGATGATTTTAAGTTTATAATCCGAAATAAGTTGCGAATATTTTAAAGAAATCAAGCTCATACATAAACGATTTTAAAACTATTATAAACAACTTTGCCGACGCCGTAAAGCGGTATAGCTATAAACATGCCGATAAGCCCGTAGAACTGAAATCCTATAAATAAAAGAAACATAAGCGTGAGCGGGTGCATTTTAAAGGATTTTTCAGCTATAAAAGGCTGGAAGATAAAAGCGTCGATAAGATGGATTATAAGTATCGACGCGATAATAAAAATTATTTTATAAAGGGCTTTGTAAGTGAACCCCCATTTGAGAATCGCTATTAATAAAGACGGAATCATAGCCATAGCCGGACCGAGATAGTAAATGATATTAAAAAGTCCTGATATAGATCCGATGATGACCGCGAAATCGACGTCTATTATATACAGCGCAAGCGAAAACGCGGTGCCGACTATAAGGCATATCACAAGCTGGCCGCGCAAAAAAGTGCCTAAAACCTCGTCTAACTGTTCGACCAGCTTAACCGTCTGTTTTTTGAATTTAACCGGTATCGAGTTTTGAAAACCGAGCCATAAATTTTTAAAATCTGAGAGGTAGTAATAACCTAAAAGCGGGACTAACGCGTAGTGAAATAAAATGGCCGTGAGGTTCATAAGGCCCATGAGTAAATAAGACGAAAAATCGGATATGTTGCCTTTAAGAGTTTCGAAAAAACTCATTATAAAAGCTTCGATTTTTTTTGGATTATTTTTTAAAAAATAATTAAGATGGGTAATATATCTAAGCGAAATTTCAGAAGTGTTAGAAAGCATTACTTCGCCGGTCGGGGTGTAAGACAATAAATTAATTTCGTAACCGCCGGCGTCGGTGTAAATGTCGTCCGGACGGCTGCCGCCGTTAAGCTCAGGCTGGTGGTGTTCTTTTGACGAACTGCCGTCGCCGGAAGGCAGGTCGATAATTTTTTGCATATACCCTTCGATTTCTTTTAAAAACGTTGAATTCAACCAACTGGCGAGATATTTAGACAGGTTGTTATACATTCCCTTGAAAGTTTCGCTATATTTTTGCATTTTATTGCCCAGATTAGAAATTTCACTGGTTATGTTGGTAATGGCTGGAATGATAAGCGCCATGAGAAGGGCGAATAAAAGCAGATAAACGGTTAAAATTGAAATCGTTTTACTTTTAAGATATCTTTCGGCGATTAAAACTAAAGGGTTGATTACATACGCGAAAAAGAAAGAAATAAAAAATAAAATAAAAATGTCGCTCAAAAAATAAATAGATAAAAGCCCGCCGAGCATTATTAACGGAATAAAGATGCGCTTTATATAAAATATTAAATTTGAAGGCAGCGCGAGAACAATAAAGTTAGAGTCTTCGCCCGAAAGCGAGATTCCGGTGAGCGATGCCAGCGATTGTTGATGCGCTTTGGCTAATATTCCGTTTCCGTCTCCGTTTTCGGATGTATTTTCGTTTTTAGTTAAAGATTTATTGGCCGCGGCGGAGATTTTGGATTTTAAGCCGTCGGCGGCAGCATCGGTATTATTTATAATTTCAGGTTTTTGATTTTTCATTTTACCGGCTCTTGATTCTTGTTTCTTAACTATAATTTTAGATTTTAGATTTTTGTCGTTCGCTTCTGGATCGTCTGTTTACTGGATTTTTTTCAAACTTAATATAAAATTAACGGCTCGCTTTTCCATTCTGGTTATTTCGGATATGGCCGCCGCGTCAAGTCCCTGATCCGCGAGTTTATAAACTTCGAAACATTTGTCGTTTACTACCGAAGGCTCCAGATGCTGCCGTGGAACGATATAACCGGTTTGCTTAATTTTTCCGTGGTGCGTCGCGGTATCGGCAGCATCGGCGTTTATATTTGGCGGAGTAATAATATTTAAGACGGAAGGCTGAGGGGCGCCGGCCTGGTTAGCCTGGACGGCGTGCATTTCTTTTTGCGGCTTGGGATGCGGTTCCTGTTTTATTTTAATGTCTTCGATTTTATTTAAAAGATCGGAGTAAGTTTTTGCGCATTCTTCTCTTATTTTCTGGACCATTCTGATTTCCAGATTAGACAGGTCGGGCTTCATGTTAAGACGAAATCGAGTAATGAGGTCGGAGTCGTTAACCGCCTGGTTTTTTAATCCGCTTCCGGCGGCTAAAGCTGTCTGTTCGAGGGTTTTTTGAAATTCGACGATCTGCAATATTCTTTCATCCGCCACCGCGACGAGTTCTTTAAGATGTGATATTCTGTCTTCGAGTTCGGCGATTCTTATCATGGCTACTTTTTCGAATTCGGAATTAAGCTGCGAGCATTTTTCAGCCAGCTCCGTTATATCGCCGTACACGAACTGAGAGCCGCTAAAGGTTTTAATCATCTTTTTAGTGCGCATATAAAAGAAGATGATTATTACGTTTAGAAGAAGTGTCAGTCCCGTTATTAAAATTATACAATCATTCGAACCCATATTCAGTTGAAACACCACGCTTTATTGTATTTAAGCTATGCTTTTCTGCTTTTTTTCTTTTTTAGGAACCGTCGTTTCTTCGACGGTTTCTTTAGGCGCCGCAGGCACGATGCGGTGAGGAAGAGTCTGGCTTAATATGGTGTCTTCTATTTCGCGGGAAACTTCAGGGTTTTCAAGAAGGTATTTACGGGCGTTATCTGAGCCCTGGCCGAGTTTGTGAGTTTTATATGAATACCATGAGCCGGTTTTTTCTACTATTTTAAATTTTTCGCCGAGGCTTATCAATTCGAGTTCTTTTGAAATGCCTTCGCCATAGATTATATCGAATTCTGAAATCTGGAATGGAGGCGCCAGTTTATTTTTGGCGACTTTTACTTTGACGGAGTTACCTATCATTTTATCGCCAATTTTAATCGACTCGGTGCGGCGTATGTCGAGACGCAGCGAGGAAAAGAACTTAAGCGCGCGGCCGCCGGTCGTGGTTTCTGACGGGCCGTAAGAATTGCCTATTTTATCGCGGAGCTGGTTGATGAAAACAACCGTTGTTTTTGATTTAGAGGCGATAGAGGTTATTTTTCTGAGGGCCTGGCTCATCAGGCGAGCTTGCTGTCCGACATGCGAATCGCCTATGGTGCCTTCGAGCTCGGCGCGGGTTACAAGAGCCGCTACGGAGTCTAATACAACGACGTCGATCGAATTGGTTTTTACGAGCGTTTCGACTATATCGAGCGCTTCTTCGCCGCTGTCGGGCTGCGAAACATATAAATCGTCGATATTCACGCCGAGGCATTTAATATATTTAGGGTCCATGGCATGTTCTACATCGACAAACGCCGCGGTGCCGCCGTTTTTTTGAGCGTTGGCGATTATATGGAACGCCAGCGTGGTTTTACCGGAAGATTCCGGGCCGTAAATTTCGACTATGCGGCCGCGCGGAACTCCGCCTATGCCGGTGGCTATATCCAGCGAAAGAGAACCTGTAGGTATTACTTCGATTGCCACCGTATTGATAAGCGATTCGCCGAGTTTCATTATCGAACCTTTACCGTAACTTTTTTGAATCGACGAAATTGCCGATTCGAGCATTTTTTCTTTTCCTGCGTTTTTACTGATATCAACTGCCATTATCTTTCACCTCGAGTAATTATATACAATAGTTATTTACCATTTTCGTTATTTACATAGCGTTAAATTAATAATTTATAACAAAAAATAATTTCGAAAATACGATATACGAAAAAAAATTCATTCAAAAACGGCTTAATTGTTTGAGAAGCTCTGCCATGGCAAAATACGCGCTTTGCTGCCGGATGCTTTCGCGGCCGCCGGCAAATATTTTTTTTATGGTGCGCGTTTCGCCTTTCAAATAAAAGCCGAAATAAACCAGTCCTACCGGTTTTAATACGCTTCCGCCGCCCGGGCCCGCTATGCCGGTAGCCGCCGCGCCGAAGTCGGCGCCGTGTTTTTCGCCAAGTGAATGCGCCATGTGGTATGCGGTTTCGGCCGAGACGGCTCCGTGCGCTTCCAGAACGATTTCCGGCACGCCTAAAATGGAGGTTTTAAGCGTGTTGCAATAAGCCACTATCGAGCCTTTATAAAATGCGGACATGCCCGAAACGCCGGTGATATAATCTGATATCATTCCGCCGGTGAGGCTTTCTGCGAACATTAATTTTGGAGCTGTTAAAGAACGCTTTTGAATATCAGTTAATTTTTTAAAAATTAACTGCGCTATTTTTTTATTAACTGTTATATTATACCCTTTATTCATTCTATTTGTCAATCTTTTATAACGTGCTTATTTTTTTTGAAATAATCGTAACCGGATACTAAGGAAATGAACGCCGACATATACATCAGAGCGTCTATTATCGTGTTTTCGTAAAGCCTGTAATAAAAAACGGCTGCGTTATCGTTAAAATATTGCGCGGCTGACTTTAATTTTAATAATTCGTCAAACGAATAAAAAGTGAGCGCTGTAATTATGGCCGTCAACTGAAGCGCTGTTTTCCATTTGCCGAGCGACGATGCGGCGATAATGCTTCCGTGGGCGGCCGCGATAATGCGCAGGCCCGATATGGCGATATCGCGGCCTATAATTAAAAAAGCCACCCAGGAGCTTACCGAGCCGCTTTCGACCAGGCAAAGAAGCGCGGCCGTCACAAGCATTTTATCGGCTATGGGATCTATAAGTTTGCCGAATTTAGTAACTTTTTCATAATTTCTGGCATAATAGCCGTCAACCAGATCGGATATAGCCGCTATTATAAACGCCAGCCAGGCCGCGATTCTGTAATAGTTGACGCTGTCGGCTTCAGACTTGATTATAAATAAAACCATAAATACCGGTATTATCAAAATGCGAAATACCGAAATTTTATTGGCTACGTTCAATTTTATTAAAAAAGAAACCGGCATTTATATTGCCTCCGCGTATAATTCGTAATTTTTAGCCCTGATAATTCGTGCTTTAATAAAAGTTCCCGGAACGAAATATTTCGCCGATTCGGCGGCGATATGCACACGGCCGTCAACGTCGGGCGCCTCTCTGTAGCTTCGCGCCGAGAGCAATCCGGAAGCTTCGTCGAAATCTTCGATCATGAATTCAAATTCTTTGCCTATAAGCGATTTATTTATTGATTTAAGGACCTTATCGTAAGCCAGAGAAATTTTTTTGATGCGCCTTAATTTTATTTTTTCTCCCACCTGATTTTCGTAATCAGCCGATGCGGTGCCTTCTTCCTGCGAGTATCTGAAAAAACCGGCTTTATCTATTTTATATTTTTCTAAAAATTCGATGAGTTCATCGACGTCTTTTTCAGTTTCGCCCGGATGGCCTATTATAAAAGACGATCTGATACATACTCCGGGTATTTTTTCCCTTAATTTTTCAACGAGGGCGGAGGTTTTTTTATGATCTATCCCGCGTTTCATAAGTTTAAGAAGGTTATCGCTTATATGCTGCAGGGGAACGTCGATATATTTGCATACTTTAGGGTTTTCGGCGATAGTATCGATCAACTGATCGCTTATATGAAGAGGATAGGTGTATAAGATCCTTATCCATTTAATGCCGTCTATTTCGGAGATTTTATCGATTAATTCGTGCAGCCTGGGCTTTGAATATATATCGCGTCCGTAATTGCTGCTGTCCTGAGCTATTATATTGATTTCTTTCACTCCGTCGGAAGCCAGGCGTTTAGCGCGCGCTACGGCGATATCGAAAGGAACGCTTTTAAAGCGGCCTCTTATTTTTGGTATGACGCAGAAAGAGCAGGGATTATTACATCCGTCCGCTACTTTGAGGTACGACCAGAAAGGCGGCGTGAGGCAAATGCGCGGCGCGCTCAAATCGTCGTTGCTGTCCGTATAATTCTGCGCGGCTATTTTATTTTTTTTAGGCCTGTTTATCCGCAAAGCCGGGATGCTTGCGAGCGTTATTTTGTTATTGCCTTCCAGCACCCACGAAACAAGCGCGGCTATATCTCCTATCGATGAAAGGCCGGTGATCGCGTCAATTTCCGGTATTTCGTCGTAAAGCGTTTCTTTATATCGCTCGGCCATGCAGCCGGCCACGATGAGAGCTTTGAGCCTTCCTTTTTCGGGATTTTTATAGGCGGCCGCTTCGAGGATATTTTCTATGGATTCGGATTTCGCTTCGTCGATAAAAGCGCAGGTATTTACGACTACCGCGTCAGCCTCGGCCGGATTTTCGGTAAACGTAAAACCTTGCTCCGAAAGGACCTCGAGCATTTTTTCCGAATCGACGAGGTTTTTCGCGCAGCCTAACGATATAAACATTACTTTATAAGCCATCGGTGATTGCCTTTCTCTTTTTATCTTTCGTCCGGTTTCCGCTTTTAATAGCCGGCCGGCTTAGTTTTCACGATAATTGGTAAATTGCAGCGGCAGAGTATAGTCTTTGGATTTTAAAAACTGGATGACCACCTGAAGGTCGTCGCGGTTCTTGCCGGACACTCTAACCTGCTTTTCCTGTATGGAGGCCTGAACTTTGATTTTTAAATTTTTAATGTCTTTAACCATTTCGCGGGCTATATCGGTTTCGATTCCGCAGACTATATCTACGCTCTGGCGGACAGTTCCAGCCAGCGCGCTTTCGAGTTTTCCGAATTTGAGCGAATTGATATGCACTTTGCGCTTTACGAGCTTGTCCTTTAAAATTTCAATAAGGCTTTTCATTTTATATTCATCGTCGGAAGTCAGGCTGATTTTTTCCTCTTCCCTTTTTAAATCGCTTTTTGAATTTTTAAAGTCGAAGCGCTGAGCTATTTCTTTTTTTACCTGATTAATAGCATTGTCGACTTCGGCTAAATTAACCTCGGATACTACGTCGAACGAACTTGCCATTTGTAAACCTCCGTTAAAAATATAAATTATTTCTTGATTTAATCATATTAAACGAAACGCCGTTCGTTATATATTTTTTAAGTTATTTCGCGGCTCTTTTCGATGTGAACCAGAGAGCGTTTCGCGTCTTTTGCGAAGGCGCCGTTGGGATCGAGTTCTATCACTTTATTATATTCGATTACGGCTTCATCGAACATGTTTTTAACGCGGTAAATCGAAGCCAGCCTGTAGTGGGCTTCCACATAATCGGGGGTGAGGCTTATAGCTTTTTTATACTGATAGATGGCTTCGTTTTTCATATTCGATTTGTAGTTTTCATTGTATGCTTCGCCGAGTTCGAAATAAGCCCTGGCGTTATTCGGTGAGCGCTGTATGGCCTGTTTGCATATTTCGATGGCTTCGTCGTACATGTCTTTGCCGTCGAGAGATTCTTTCTGGTAAACGATTTTAAGGCCCCAGTAGGGGTATAAATTGGTGTTGTCTATGCTTATGGCCTGTTTAAATTCCATCTGGGCGTTGGCTTTTTCGTCGCCGGTCAGCCCGAAGCCGGCCGACAGTTTGATATATGCGTAACCCAGTCTGTAATGGACCATTGCGTCGGTGAAATTGCCTTCAGCCGCTTTTTTATAGTCTTGAAGAAGCTGGAAAAACTTCTGCGTTTTGTTTTCGTCTTTTTCATATATTTTGTAATATAAATCGACCGTGCGTGCATGGGCCTCGCCGCTGCTCTTGTCGTATTCGACGCACTTGTTGTACTGCTCGAGAGCCTCGTCGAACTGCCTGTTGATTTCAAGTATGTAGCCTAAAGTGAGGCGCGCTTCGAGGTTCGAGGGCGAAAGCTCGATAATTTTTTGATATTCGCCGATCGCCTCGTCGTACATCGCTTCGCGTTTATATGCGCGCGCCAGCTCGAAATGAACGTCCAGATCGCCCGGCATTATTTCAGCCGCTTTTTTGAGGGCGAAAATGGCTTTGCCGCGAACGTTTTCTTCGTTAAAGGACTCCAGCGGAAGGTTGTTGTATAAAAATCCTATTTCGTAATTTATTAAAGGGTCTTCCGGCCTGGTATTAAGTATTTCTTTATAGTGCGATACTATGTCGTCGGCCTTGTTAGGCGTTTCGGACTCGAGATATACTATTTTATATTCATCGAGAAGGTCTTTGCGCGCCTGGATGTCGCCGGGGAAATATATATGCGCCTTGCTTAAAAAGGTTATGGCTTCCTGATGGTCTTTTAATTCGCGCGCTACGCTTCCGGCTTTAAGATATATTTCCTTATATTTTTCCGGATCGATTTCGATGGCGCGCTGGTATTCGAATAAAGCCTTTGAATGGGCTTTTTTCTTTTCATATAAATTGCCGAGTCTGTAATGGACTTCGAGGTTGCCAGGGCGTATTTCAAGTATGCGGTCGTATTCTTCGATGGCTTTGTCGACTTCGTTTTTATCTTCGAATTCTTTGGCTTTATTGAAAGCTTCCTGTATCTGGTCGTTCATTTCGCGGTTCTGCTGGTTGGCGAAATAATCCAGCGCAACGGAATTATTGGGGTCGAGCTGCAGCACCTTGTTATAACATTCCTTCGCGTCGTCGAACATTTCGTTTTTCTCGTAGATCTGACCGAGATATTGATGCGCTTCGGAGCATTGCGGGTCCAAAGTTATTACCTGTTTTAATTCGGACGAAGATTCGTCGCCGAAACCCGTCTGCATGTAGGTTCTGGCGAGTTCGAGATGCACGATGGGATCGTCGGGTTCGCGTTCTATTATCTGCATACACTCGCCGATGAATTTGTCGCTGTCGCCCTGTGATTTGAAAATTTCCGCGAGCCTTCTGTAGGTTTCGATAAAGTCAGGCTTTATGGATTTGGTGCGCTGGAAGAATTTGACCGACTTATCGACGAGGTTCTGGTTGAGATAAATTTCGGCTAACTGAAAGGTAGCCTGATAATTATTAGGATCGAGCTCCAATACCGATTCGTATTCCATGATAGCGTTTTCGATGTGGTTTCGCTCGAGATAAACTTTAGCGAGTGAAAGTTTTTCCTGGACGTCTTCTTTAACTTTGTAATTTTTTGTCGCGCTGCAAAGCTCTAATAAACGCTGGTTTTCGGGTTCGACCTTCAGGCCGTTTTCGAAATACTCGCGGGCTTTGTCGAAATCGCCTCTTTCCTTATTTATCTCGCCGAGAATTATAAGGGCGCGTACGCATTTAGCGTCGTATTCAAGCGCTAAAAGAGCTTCGTCCTGCGCCTGTTTTAATATCGTGGGATCGTTGGTTTCTATACTGTCTATTAAAAAGGTTTGAGCGAGTTCTATGTGGCCGTCGACGAATTTCGGGTTTTCTTTAAGAACTTTTCTGAATTCGACTATAGCCTTGTCGAGGAAAGTGGCCTCGCGGTATAAAATGCCGAGTTCGACGCGCACCCTGTAATTGGACGGAGCCTTGCTGATAACCTTTGTGAGAATGTCGATTGCCGTATCGACGGCGCCCTGCTCGGAGTAAACTTTTGAAAGTTCTATAACCGCCTGATAGTTGTCGGGATCGCGTTCAACGATTTTTTCGAACATCTGGCGGGCTTTTTCGTAATTTTTCGTATTTTTGAATATTTTGCCGAGAAGAAGCGAAATTTCCATGTCGGCGGCGTTAAGTTTCAAACCCTGCGTGAGGGCTTTTATCGATTCCTGATACAGGCCCTTTTGAAAATAAATCTTTCCTATTTCTTTGAGAGCGGAAAAATTCGAAGGGTCTATGTCGATTATAGAGTTGTACTCTTCTAACGCCCTGTCATACATGTTTTTGGATTGATAAATTTCGGCGAGCTTGATATGGGCAATGTGATAAGCCGGATCGAGGGCTATGGCGCGCTCGAAGTTTTCGACGGCTTCGTCGAACATCTGAAGCGAATAATAGGCGACGCCGAGATCTTTGAATATGGTTATATCGGTAAGACCGGCTTCGAGGGCCTGATTATATATTTTAACCGCGTCGGAATATTTATTTTTGCTCATATAGGCGTTGCCGAGACGCAGATATACTTCGGGATTTTCCGGTTCGAGCTCTATTACTTTTTTAAATTCCGTGATGGCGCGGTCGTGCTGGCCGCCGACTAAAAATATTTCGCCGAGCCTGAAATGAGCGTCGGTCGAGTCTGGATTTTTGGCTATTACCTTTTTAAAAGCCTTTTCGGCTTCCGCGACGTTTCCGCTCGCAAGGCACAGATCGCCGAATTTCTGCATTGCCTCGGCGCTCTGATAGCCGTTCTGGATGGCTTTTTTCAGCATTTCGAGCGCGCCGTTAACGTTGCCTTCGGCTTCGTAAATTTCGCATAACGGAAAATATATATCTTTTTCTTCGGGTTTTATTTCGAGCACTTTATTAAAGCGCGCTTTGGCCGCGCTGTAATTTTTTGCCGCGTATAAAAGCATGCCGGAGCGCATATTGGCTTCGAGGTTATCCGCGTCGAAAGTAAGGACGGCGTCGAGGGCTTCCAGTTCGTTCTTTTCTTCTTTGAGCTGGCGGTAGATCAAGGCCATATTCGAGCATATATGAGCGTCTTTAGCGTTCGATTCGAGGTAAAGCCGGTAATTTGCCAGCGAGTCCTGGTAATTCTGGCGTATAAAGTTGATGTCGCCGAGGTATTTGTAAACTTCGTTCATTTCGGAATTCAAGCCGAGAGCTTTTTCGAATTTATCAAAAGCGCTGTCGTAATCGCCTTTTTTGAAATAATCCACTCCGAGCTGGAAAAAGATATCAGGATCGTCGGGCGACATCGATACCGCAAGTTCGTACTCGCGCATCGATTCTTCTTTCATTCCTTTTTTTGAATATATTTCGCCGAGCTTATAGTGCGCCATCGGGTCGTTCGCATCGATTTTAATGACCTGCTGGAAAGACTCTATGGCCATAGTAAGGTTGTTGAGCTCTATATAAGCCTCGCCGGCGAGCTGGTGTAATAATTTTAATTTTTCAGGTGTTTTATTGCTCATAAAGCATAAGCCCCTTTTTTATAAATTCAAGCGCTTCTTTAGGTTTCGAACAGCTCATATAGGCGCGCCCCAATTCGACGTACAGATCGGCGTTTTCGGGATCGCCTTCGAGCGCGATAGTGTATTTGGCTACCGCTTTTTCGATTTCATTGCGCTGCATATAAATTTTTCCGAGTTCTATGGCGACGCGCCACTCGTTCGTATCGTTGAGCAGAACTTTTTCATAACATTCGACGGCCTCGTCGATCATCTGTTTGGCGCGGTATATTTCGCCGAGGTTTTTAATCACGTCTATATTTTCGGGCGCGAGTCTCTGCGCTTCTAAGTAGAAGGCGCACGATTCGTCGAGCGAATCGAGTTTCTGGTAGGAGTAAGCGAGATTGTAGTATATCTGAAAATCGCTTCTTTCGTTTTCTACGCAGAACATATATTCGCCTATGGCGTCCGACCAGCGTTCGCTGTCGAAATATAAATGTCCGAGATGGACGTGAGAGTCCATGAAATCCGATTCGAGTTCCGTCGCTTTTTTAAAGTTGATTATAGCCTGCTCGAAATTGCCGGACGACTCGTAATCAAGCCCTATTTTATAATAAGCTTCGGCATTATCGGGTTCGAGTTCGGATGCGGATTTGTAATACTGGTTGGCTTTAGCTTTATTGCCGATTTCTTCGAGAATTTTAGCCAGTTTTAAATATATTTTAGCGTCAGGTTTTAAATTAACCGCTTTTTCATACGAATCGATGGCTTCCTGCTTATCGCCGATAGCCAGGTATATTTCGCCCAGCTCGATATGAACGTCGTAAAAAGACGAATCGAGGCTGATGACTTTTTCGTATTCTTCGAGCGCTTTGTGGAAGAGCTGTTTTTTCGCGTAAGCTTTTCCGAGGTTGTATCTTATTTTGATATTATTCGGGAACAATTTGATGGCGCGCTGGCAGATATCTACCACCTGGTCGTATTCTTCGCGGATGAAGCCGATTTCGACAAGCCCGAACATGGCGTCGACGAATTCGGGATTGAGTTCGAGCGCTTTTTTATATTGAGCGTAGGCGTCGGTGAGCATTTCACGGTTCTTAAGGGCGTCGCCGAGCTCGTAATAAAACAGCGCGTTGGTCGGCGCGAGTTTGATGGCCTGCTGATAAAGCTCGACCATCTTGTAATACAACCGCTTTTCTTTATATTTCGAACCGAGCTTGTAAATAACGTTTATCATATCGGGCTTCAACTTGAGCGCTTTTTCGTAGTTAAGCATTGATTTATCAAAGTCGCCGGTTTTTTCGTATACTTCGGCTAATTCCGAAAAAATGCCTGCGGAGTCGGTATCTAATTCGGCGGCGCGGCTAAGATAGGAGACGGCTTCTTCGTAAGCGTTCGTGGCGGCGTATATCGTGCCGAGGCGGTGTATAACGTCAACGAAATCGGCTTCGCGCTCGAGCGCTTTTTTATAGTGTACGATGGCGTTTTCGTATTTTTTGAGATTGAAATAGACTTCGCCTAACCTGTAGAGTATGATCGGATTGTTTTCATCGAGCATGAGCGCTTTTTTAAACTCGTCGATCGATTTTTCGAAAAGGGTTTTTTCAAAATATAATTTACCGAGTTCGAAATGAACGTTGGCGTTTTCGGGCTCCAGCGATACCGACACCTCGAATTCGGCTATGGCTTTATCGAGCTGGTAGAGGCTGGCGTATATAAGGCCGAGTTCGACGTGGGCGGCGGGATGCTCGAAATTAAGCTCCGCTACGGTAATAAATTCTTTCTGGGCTTCTTCGTATATGCCCTGGCCTTTATAGGCTTTTCCGAGTTCGAAGTGGACCTCGATATTTTTCGGATCGCGTTTCAATACGTTCTGGAATTCGCCTATCGCTTTATCTACGCGGCCTTTATGGGTATAGGCCTTGCCTAATTCGTAATAGGCTTCGGTAATGTCGCTGTCGAGTTCGATTACCTGACGGAATTTTTCGATGGCCTTTTCGAGCGCGCCTTCTTTTTTATAAGTTTTACCCAGTTCGAGGAGTATTTCGGGATTGTAGGAATCGATTTTAAGCGCTTCGATAAACTGGTTGCATGCGTCGGTTATAAGATCGATCTTGTTATAAACCACGCCGAGTTTGAAACGCACTTCTATATTGCCCGGTTGGATTTCAACCACGCGTTTATAAGAGTCTATGGCGTTATTGTAATCGTCTTGAAGGGCGTATAGATCGCCGAGTTTATTGAGAGCTTCGACGTGGTCGCGATCGATTTTGACGACTTCTTTATACAGCGTAATCGCGTTTTCATTCTGTTCGCTGAATTCATAGCAGCGGGCGAGTTTATAGGCTACTTCGAGATCGCGCGAATCGATACGGTGGGCGTATATAAGTTTTTCGGCGGATTCCGCGTACATTTTTTTCTCGAAAAATATATTTCCGAGATTTAAATAAGCGTCTTTATTGCCCGGGTTGAGCTTAATGGTTTCGGAATATTCCCACATGGCGTTATCCAGAAGAGCGAGCTTTTCGTAGCATAAAGCGAGGTTGAAGTGGACTTCTTCGTTGCCGGGAGATATTTCGAGGACCTGCTGATATTCGTTGACCGCGTTGTCGTAGAGCTCTTTTTGTTTATAAATGGAGGCGAGGCTGAGGTGCGCGTCGATATTGCCGATATCTTTTGAAAGCACCTGCTTATATTCCGCCGCCGCTAAATCGAGGCTGTTTTGAACTTCGAAACATTTGGCCAGACCGAAGTGTCCCGACGGATTCTGGGCGTTTATGACGATGGCTTTTTTAAAATTGTCCATGGCGTAGTCTATGCGCTCTTTGTGAAGATAAATTTCACCGAGGCGCACGTGGGCCTCGAATGAATCGGGGGCGATGGAAACCGCCTGTAGCAGAAGTTTTTCAGATTCGTCGTAATCGTAGGATTTAAGATAGCAGTAAGCGAGGCCCATGACCGCTTCCACGCTGGAATTATTTACCATTAAAGATTCTTCATAGTAATTCTGGGCTTTTTCGTAATCGCCGCGGGCGAAATAAATTTTAGCGAGTTTTAAACGTGCATCCAGATCGTCCGGCACTATTTCTATGATTTTTTTGCTGTAGGCGATGGCCGTTTCGAAATCTTTTTCTATTTCGGCGATGCGGGAAAGTTTTTTCATTATAGACGCGTCGTCTTTTAAGTGGTTTAAAGCCAGAAGATATTTTTGCCGCGCGGGCGCGTAATGTTTCAATTCGAAGTGAACGTCGCCGTGGAGCGTATAAGCGGGGATGAATTCGGGGTCTAAGTCCAGGCAGGCGCGCACCTGAGTTTCCACGCTTTCAAAATCGCCGAGTTTCCAGTAGGCTAAGGCTTTTTCGTAGCGTATTCGCGCGAAATTAGGTTTTATTTCGATTAACTTATCGCATACTTCAAGGATCGTTTCAAAGCGCTCCAGATGCGTTAATATTTCAATTATCTTAAAATAACCTTCGATGAAGGCTTTATTTAAGATGAGCGATTTGTTTATTTGATCGTGCGCTTTTTCAAACTCGCCCGCTTCCATATAAGCGCCGCCGAGTTCGTAGTAAGCGCGCGAATTGTCGGCTTCGAGGCGCACTATTTTTTTGCATATCGATATGGCGTCGGCCGCGGCGTTCATGGATTTAATGTAAATTTTGGAAAGCGTCCAGCCGGCATAAAGGTTTGAAGGATCGATGCGTATCGCGATTTTGAGTTCTGAAACGGCTTTGGCCATCCATTCGCTGTCTTTGAAACGGTAAATAGCCATGCCGAGCGCCATGTGAGCTGACGAATTGTCGGGCTCCAGGTTGGTTTTGGAGCGAAAACGCTCTATGATGCGCTCGATGAGTAAGGCCGAGTTCGGCGTTTTTGCCGAAGTTATTTTATGGTGATATTCGTTGATTAAATATTCATAGACTTCGCAACTGGTTTCATTTATTTTAGAAGCGTATTCGAAAGCGCTTATGGCCTCGTCGTGAAGTTTTTTCGCTGAAAATATGCGGCCTAAAAGCATGAACGCGTCGTAATGCCCGCCGTTTAAGCTGAGCGCGGAATTAAGCTCGGCTATCGCTTTATCGTAAAAATCGTTCAGATAATAAATTTGGGCGAGCCTGTAGTAAATTTCGTGGTTTTTCGGCGCTAATGTCACCGCCTGGCTGTATTTTTCGATCGCGCGGTTATATTCGTAGCGCTTTTGGAATATTTCGCCGAGCGCGAAAAAAATTTCCCAGTTGTTTTTTTCGTATTCGAGAGCTTTTTCAAAATTTAATATCGCTTCGTCCTGCATGTCGCCTTCGGGTTTTTTGTAATAAGCCGAGGCGAGTTCGAAGTAGGCGGTAGAGTTGTTTTCGTTCAGCGATACGGCTTTTTTCGATACGTCGATAATTTTTTCGTATTCTATGCGCCCGTCCTTGAATTCGCGGGTATAAACGTCTTTTAAGCCCCAGTATGAATATATGTTTTGAGGGTTGAGCTCGATGGCCTTGGTGAAGGCGGCTATAGAGGCTTCGCGGCGCACCACGTCGCGGGAAACGTCGAGCGAATGCAGCGTATTAAGCGCGGTAGCATAGGCGAAATAAGCGTTGGAATCGTAAGGATTGGTTTCGACTACCGTTTTAAATTTTTTGATAATGCCCTCGTACATGGCTTCTTTTTCGGAATAATCCTCGTAGAGGTTTTTATATTCTTCCATAAGATAAAGGCAGGCCAGGCCGTAATCGGGGTTGATCGAAAGAACGTCCTTGAATTCGGCTATAGCTTCGTTGTGCTTTTTTGTTTTACGGTATATGCAGCCGAGCTCGAAATGCGCGCGAGCGTTTTCGGCGTCGAGTATTATAATTTTTTTATATTCGGTTATGGCGGCGCTTAAATTCGAACTTTTATAATGTTTTTCTGCGATGGAAAGCAGGACGTTTATCTGGTCCTGTTTGTCGTCGTAAGAAAAAACGTCGGCGGCCGATTTAAGGCTGGATACTTCGCGGACCTCGCGGCGCGTGCGCAGATCGTCGATGAATTCGAGCGACGCTTTTCCTATCAAGGGAATAAAGCAGCGCGCAAGATTCCTGTCGTAAAAATAACAGTGCTCTTTTTTACAGGTCTGCTGGCGCTCCTTCATAGCTTCTTCGGATAGCTCACCCATGAAAGGGCAATAAAATGGATTGTCCATATCTTCCCCCAATGTATATTAATGACAATAAATATTTTAATCAAAAAGTCTTTAAAAAATCGTAAAAATTAAAAAATTATATTAAAAAATATCTTTGCTATGCCACTTTTTTTATGTTGTCTTCCAGGTCTTTGATCGACCAGAGGACTTTTCGCGGTTTTTTATCTTCGAAAGGACCGACCACTCCTATTTTTTCCATGCGGTCCATAAGTTTCAAAGCCCTGTTGTGGCCTATTTTGAGCACGCGCTGCAGCATGGAAGCCGAGCCCATTTTATTTTCGACCACCAGACGCGCGGCGTCGTAAAATAATTCGTCGGATACCTGTTCGGACGCTCCGCCGCCGAAATCTTCACCGTTTTCGCCGCCGCCGTCTTTGGCGCGTTGATATTCATTTATCTTTTCTTCTACGTCGGAGTTATAATCCGGCGCGTAACTCGTCTTTAAAAAATCGGTAAGTTTTTTAATTTCATCGTCGCGGACGTAGGCGCCCTGAACGCGTACCGGTTTTTGCAGCCCCGTCGGAAGATAGAGCATATCGCCGCGGCCGATAAGTTTTTCGGCGCCCTTGCAATCGAGTATCGTGCGCGAATCGGTCACCGAGCTTACGGCGAAAGCGATCCGCGAAGGAAGGTTGGCTTTGATAAGGCCGGTGATTACGTTAACCGAGGGACGCTGAGTCGCCACTATAAGGTGCATTCCAACGGCGCGGGCCATCTGGGCCAGGCGGCATATATATTCTTCGACTTTATTCGATTTATCGGTCATCATTATATCGGCGAGTTCGTCTATTACAAAGACTAAAAAGGGAAGTTTTTCGAGCGATTCGACACCCGATTCGACGAGCGTTTCGGATTCTTTGTCGTTGAGTTCGTAATTGCCGGCGTGATACTCATCGACGACGGCGTTAAAACCGTCGATGGCGCGGACGCCGAACGATGAAAGCAGCCTGTAGCGGCGTTCCATTTCATAAACGCCCCATTCGAGAAGGAAGGGAACGTCTTTTACTTTGACTACCACCGGATGCGTCAGGTGAGGAATATCGTTGTATCCGGTTAATTCGACCATTTTAGGATCGACCATAACGAATTTGACTTCGTCGGGACGGGCGTGAAATAAAATGCTGGCGATTATAGTGTTGACGCACACGCTCTTTCCGGAGCCGGTGGTGCCGGCGACTAAAAGATGCGGCATGTTACGCAGATCCGCTATTATAGGCTGGCCCGTGATCGTTTTTCCGAGCGCGAAGAGCAGCGGCGACTTCGATTCGTTGAATTCGGGAAGGGTTATTAATTCGGAAAAAAATACGGGCACCGGTTTGGTGTTGGGCACTTCGACGCCGATGGCGGCTTTACCGGGGATAGGCGCTTCCATGCGAAGGCTCGAAGTCGCCAGGGCGAGCGCCAGATCGTCGGCGAGCCCGACGACTTTAGAAACTTTGACGCCGCTGGCGGGCTGCAGCTCGTAACGGGTTACAGTCGGGCCGCAGGTAATATGCGCGATCTTTACTTCGACGTTAAAATTTTTAAGCGTGGTTACGAGTTTTTCCGCGTTGGCTTTGAGTTCTTCTTCGCTGATGCCTTCGATTTTTTCGACGGGCCTTAATATGGCTTTGAAATCGGGATAATCGTAATCGTCGTAATCTGATCCGCCCTCCTGTGGGCCGCTTTTTGGGACCGCAAACTTTCCGGTAGAATTTTTTGAATAGTAATTTTTCAAAAGCGCTTCCTCGCTTGCCGATGCGGCCGAAGAATTCGATGCGCGGGGCGCCTCGTAGGAACGAGTGATCGGCACGTCGTTTAAGTTCAGGCCCGATGAGGCGGCGCTTTGAGTAAAAAGCGGGTCGGAGTCTTTTTCGGCTTCATCGCCGCTTTCATCCGCATTTTCTTTTGCCGGAGAGGATTCCGTTTTGCCTTCGATGTTTTTGGATGCGCGGAGGCTTACCGTGTCGTCGAGATGATTTTTAACTATATTTTCGAGGCGTTCCGCGCTGCCGGCATCCAGTGTCGAGCCTGAGGCGGTGCTGCCGTTTTCGTTATCTTCGTTTTTGACGATATATTCATCTTCGCGGGTTTTGAAATTTGAAAATAATTTGTCTTCGAGGGTTTTTGCCTGGTCGGCTTCGTCGGAAACAGGTTTTTCGAATTCGTCTTCTTTTTTAAACATTTCAACTTTTTCTCCGCGGCCGCCCGATAGTACAAGGCCGACATCGGAATCGCCGCCGTCGTTTGAAAACAGGTTTTTAACCATTTCGAAAAGGTAAAAAGCTATAGCTGAAAACCCTTTTAATACGAATGTTATCGAAAACGCCGCGGCGAAAATGATATATTTGAAAATGGAAAAAACGCCGCCGTAAATTTTTGAAACAGTGGTAACAAAAAGCGGCGCCAGTAAAATATTAAAGGCGATCGAAGCGCCGGTGAGCGAACCGAAAATGCCTATCAGAAGAGTTCCGGCGTTGCCGAAGAGCACAATGGACTTAGCGGCGAGATAGCCGCCGAAAAATCCGCCCGTGGAATTTAATATTTCAAAAAACAGGTTGGAGAAGAACAGAAGCATAAGATAACCAAGGTATTCGCTGTTTTTGGTGGTTATCGAGCCGTGCATGAATTTTTGAATTCCGAAGTACCATAGCAGAAACGAAATAAAATACATCGTAACGCCGAATTGCAGCTTAAACCAGTAGAGCAGTCCGTAAGCCGCTCCGAGCCATCTGGATTCGGAAGGTTTGATTATAAAAAAAACCAGAAGCGTGACGGAGGCGAACATAAGCATTAACGCCGGAAGCTCGGCCTTTTTTCTGACCTGGATTCCGGCGTCGCCGGCCGTAAAGTCATCCGATTTTTTTTTCGTTTTTTTATTGAGCTTTTCTTCTGCCGCAGCCAATATTGTCTCCATTTTTCCGTCGTGTTTCTAATATATCTGTCACCGGACAAAAACTTTTTTGAACGGGCCTTTTCAGGCCGCGTTTAATTTCAGCGTTTTTTATAACGCGCAAACTACATTATATATCATGAGCTTTATAAAAACAAGAAAATTTTATAAAATATTATATATATTTATAACAAATATTGCCTTTATTTTCAATCATAATTTTCAATTATTTTATTTTGCTTCGATTTACTCTGAAAAAAAGCAGCCGCGCGAAATGAAAAAACCGCCTTTTCAGGCGGTTTTGAAGCTGGGGAGGAAAGAATCGAACTCTCACGTACAGATCCAGAGTCTGCTGTCCTACCATTAGACGACTCCCCAAAAACGATTTTATTATACTACACTTTTTTTTTTTTTGCAAGTAGTTTGTTGACTTTTTTTGAAAAATATTGTAAAATTTTTCTGTTAGAATAAAAAAAGTAAAAGGAGGAAGAATGAATACTGTAAAAAATAATAATTTTGACGGCGAAGTTTTAAAAAGCGATGTGCCCGTGGTGGTAGATTTTTTCGCCACATGGTGCGGTCCGTGCAAAATGATCGCACCTATATTCGAAGAACTCGCCGCCGAATACAACGGCAAAGCAAAGTTCGTTAAAGTAGATATCGACGAGTCGCCCGAACTGGCGGCTAATTATAAAGTGAGAGGCGTTCCTACTCTTATGGTTTTTAAAGGCGGCGAAATTAAATCAACTATGGTAGGCGCTCAACCTAAAGCGAAAATAGCCGAAGAAGTGAATAAAGCTCTGTAGGTTTAATTTTATCGTATATCTATTTTAAGACAATAAAATTTTAAACTCCACGATAACGCTGTTTAACAATTTACCTAAAAATTCTGGAGGTGCTATAGTGAGTATTTTTTCGAGAATGCAGTCTATTTTATCATCTAATATCAACTCTCTACTCGACGGAGCTGAAGATCCTGAAAAAATGATCAATCAGACGCTGGTCGAAATGCAGGAAAGTCTTCGTGAAACAAAAGTCGCAGTGGCGCGCGCTATACGCGATAAGAAAATGCTCGAAGATAAATGCGAAGAAACCACGAAACAGGCTGATTACTGGGAGGAAAAGGCCATCATAGCTATTGAAAAAGGCGATGATTCCCTGGCTAAAGAAGCGCTGAAGCGTAAAAATGAACAGGTTGAATCTTCTAAAGACCTTAAAAATCAGCTCGAAACCATGACAAAGAACGTGGACGCGCTCAAAAGCTCATGCGGAGCCCTTGAATCAAAAATGGAAGAAGCGAGGCGTAAAAAAGAAGTTCTGCTCGCTCGTTTAAAAAACGCCGAAGCGTCTAAAAAAATAAATGAAAATGTCGGCAAATTTAATGCCAGTTCGACTTCTGCCTTCGAAACCTTCGATAGGATGGAAAAAAAAGTTAATTACGCTGAAGCCGAAGCCGAAGCCGTTCAGGAATTGAGCGAGCCGGATATCGACATAAAGAGGAAATTCGATGAACTCGAAAGTAACGACAAAGTCGATAATGAACTCGAAGCGTTAAAAAAGAGACTGGGTAAAAGCTAAAGCCGAAAACCAGCGATTAAAAAATTCAATTTTTTATAATATAAATATAATAATTTAGTTTATATAGCTGTTATCGAATTGCAATAAAATAAAAAACAAGGTCTTGTTAATAAAAGGCCTTGTTTTTTATTTTATAAGTTTCGTTATTTATTTAAACTTTGTTAAAAAAAATCGCGGGTTCGCGGACCGATAATGGCCCGCGAGCCGCTATGGTTCTATCGAAGTCCGAACATCGCTTGAATCGCCGGGCCGAACTTGAGAAACACGGGCGTCGATACTATCGCGACCATGCTCATGAGTTTTACCAGAATGTTAAGCGACGGGCCGCTCGTGTCTTTGCACGGATCGCCCACCGTATCGCCTATAACGGCGGCGCCGTGGATCGGATTTTTAGTGCCGTCGGGAAGTTTCTTGCCGCCGAGGTTGCCTTTTTCTATATATTTTTTAGCGTTGTCCCATGCGCCGCCAGCATTGTTAAGCATTGTAGCCAGAACGAAGCCGGTCGAAAGGCCGCCGGCTAAAAGGCCGATTAAGCCGCTGATTCCGAGTATCAGGCCTGTAGCGACAGGTACTATGATCGCTAAAAGCGAAGGTACGATCATTTCGCGTTGCGCGCCGGCCGTTGAAATAGCGACGCAGCTTGCGTAATCGGGACGAGCTTTATCTTCGAGTATGCCGGGAATTTCGCGGAACTGACGACGGACTTCTTCGACCATCGAGCCGGCTGCACGGCCGACGGCCTTCATGCTCATCGCGCAGAAGAGGAAAGCCATCATGCCGCCGAGGAAAAGGCCGCAGAGTACATACGGGTTGAGAAGGTGTACGTCGAACTCGCGTACGAAGTCGAGAACGCCCATGTGTTTAAGTTGTTCGATGCTGAAAACCTGGCTTTTTAAATGGAACATTTTATCGGCTGATTGCTCAGCATAACGGATCGCCCAGATTTTTACTTCTTCGAGATTGGCCGCAAGAAGCGCCATTGCCGTGAGCGCGGCGGAACCTATGGCGAAACCCTTTCCCGTTGCGGCGGTCGTGTTGCCGAGCGCGTCGAGCAGGTCGGTACGCTGGCGAACTTCGGCTGGAAGATGAGCCATTTCAGCGTTGCCGCCGGCATTATCGGCTATGGGGCCGTAAGCGTCGGTAGCCAGCGTAATGCCGAGCGTCGAAAGCATGCCTACCGCCGCGAATCCGACTCCGTAAAGGCCGAGGCTGAAGTTATCGAAGCCGCCCGGAAGGCCGAAGGCCAGTAGAATGCCCACGCAGATGATAACGACGGGCCAGCCGGCGGAAAACATGCCGACTGCGAGGCCGTCAATAATGACCGTCGCGGGGCCCATTTTTGCCTGGTTAGCAATGCCCTGAGTGGGAGCGTATGAATCCGAGGTAAAATATTCAGTTGACTGCCCGATAAGAACGCCGGCAAAAAGGCCCGCGACGACCGAGCCGAAGAGGCCCCAGCTTATCATGCCCATGTGCGCCATGATGGCGACTGCAACGACGATAAGCACGGACGAGCCGAGCGTGCCGAATAACAGGGCGCGTAAAAGTTCGACCTGGTCGGCGCCTTCACGGCAGCGGACCATGAACATTCCTATTATCGATAGAACCGTGCCGAGTGCGGCGACGATCATCGGGGCGACGATATAATTAATTGAAGCCGCGGGATCGCCCATTTGTGAGCCGATAGCTGCACCAAGCGCGGCTGTAGCGAGTATGGAGCCGCAGAAGGATTCGTAGAGATCGGCGCCCATGCCGGCGACGTCGCNNCCGACGTTATCAGCGATGGTGGCGGGATTGCGTGGATCGTCTTCGGGAATGCCCGCTTCGACTTTACCGACTAAATCTGCGCCTACGTCGGCGGCTTTGGTATAAATGCCGCCGCCCACGCGCGCGAAAAGCGCCTGCGTTGACGCGCCCATGCCGAAGGTTAGCATGGTCGTGGTTATTTCGGACCATTTATGCAGCTCGGTGCATCCGGCTTGAACGAATTCGAGTCCGAACATGCTCAGGCCGTTAGCCATGTGCTGGGCGGTAAATACGACTTTATCCAGGAGCCAGAACCAGATGCAGATGTCGAGGAGACCGAAGCCCACAACTATAAGGCCCATGACCGCGCCCGAACGGAACGCGACGGTGAGTCCGCGGTTTAAGCCTTCACTCGCGCCCTGTGCGGTACGCGAAGAAGCGTTAGTGGCGGTTTTCATACCGAGATAACCGCAGAGGCCCGAGAAGAAACCGCCCGTGAGGAATGCCAGCGGAACGAAAGGATTCTGCGCGCCTATATATGCCAGAATTGTAAGAATGACTACGAGAACCAGAAAAACTATCGAAACTATTTTATACTGGCGGAAGAGGTAAGCCATTGCGCCTTCGCGGACGAATCCCGCGATTTCCTGCATGCGCGCGCTGCCGGGATTGGCGCTCATCATGGCTTTATAAAAATACATCGCGAAAATAAGCGCGAGCAACGATGCGATCGGCGCGATCCACCAGAAAAGAGGAACTTTGGCCTCTTTGACCGGCTGCGCGGGCGGGGCCTGAGTGATTGCAGGTGCGCCGGCGGAAGCTGGAACCGCGGACGGAACTTCAGCCGCGGCGGGAGCGGCCGCGGGTTGAACGGCCGCGGGGGCCTGAGTTTCAACTGCGTTCTGCGCCTGTATGGGCGTACTCAGATTACCTAAAAAAACTATCAGAGCGATGGTCAATAACGCCATGATATAGTAGAAATTTTTCTTTAAAAAATTTTTTCCCCGGGGTTTACGGTTGATAAAATTGTTTTTACCAGACTTTGGCATAAACTCCTCCTTATAATTTTAGTGATTTACTCACTAATTCGCGTCTGAAATATTTGCCTGTGCATGATTAAGACGCTGAACGCAAAAATAATATCATAAATTTTTATATTTGTAAAGAAAATATTAAAATATTAATATAGCGGAGTGCCAGAATGTCTTCAGACAAATAACATCAGTTATAAAATCGACGGTGTGAACTGAATCAAAAATTGAATTATTCATATGACATTCGTCTAAAAAAGTAAAACCGGACAAAATTTGCCGTGATGCGTAATTTTGTCCGGTTTTTAAGCGTTTTTGATTTTTTTAGAATCAGTTAAATGAGTAACGGTTTATTTAATTATTTGTTGTTTTTTTCGAATTCGTCCATGAAAGCGACGAGAGCTTTAGCCGATTCCATTGGAACCGCGTTGTAGAACGAAGCTCTGATGCCGCCGACTGAACGGTGGCCTTTGAGGCCTATCATGCCGGCCGCTTTAGCTTCCTTGATGAATTTTTCTTCGAGTGATTCGTTTTTAAGCCTGAACGGAATGTTCATAAGCGAGCGGCTGTCTTTTTCTACCGTGCCGCAATAAAAATCGTTTTTATCGAGCCTGTCATAAAGAACTTTAGCTTTTTGCATATTGACTTCGTACATTTTAGAGAGGCCGCCATTCTTTTTGAGCCACTTTAAAACGAGGCCTATTATATAAATCGAATAGCAGGGCGGCGTGTTGTAAAGGGAAGGTTCTTTCGCCATTATCGAATAATTGCACATCGTGGGTATGTTTTTGGGGCTTTTTGCGATGAGGTCGTTTCTGATTATTACGACGGTGCAGCCGGCGGGACCGACGTTTTTTTGCGCGCCAGCGTAAATTAAAGCGAATTTTTTGATATCGACGGGCCGCGAACAGAAGTCGGATGACATATCGCAAATAAGATCGGTGGAACCGGTGTCGGGATACGATTGCCATTCAGTGCCGCGGATGGTGTTATTCGATGTAATATGCAGATAAGCCGCATCGGGCGTTATTTTAAAATTTTTAGGAATGTATGTAAACGACCGATCTTCGCTCGTGGCTACGACGTTGGCCTTTTTGCCGAGTTTTTGAGCTTCTTCGATGGCTTTGGTGGCCCATGTGCCGGTGTTTATATAATCGGCGGAACGGCCGTCGGCGAGAAAATTAAGCGGCACCATCGCGAATTGTAAAGTAGCCCCGCCCTGAAGGAATAAAACCGTATAATTATCGGGAATCGAATATAATTCTTTAAGATCGTTTTCCGCGTTTTTTAATATGGTATCGTAAACCTTGTCGCGGTGGCTCATTTCAAGGACTGAAAGTCCGTTGCCTTTATAGTCGATAAAGTCTCTCTGCGCTTCTTCCAATACTTCGAGCGGAAGCGCCGCCGGACCCGCGTTAAAATTGTGAATTCTTTTGATCATACCTTTCTCCCCTTATCTTTTAATAGTCAAGAACTGCATGCTGGATACTGTATTTACTTTCAAGCAATTATAATTTAATTTCAGCTAAAAGTCCAGATAAATTTATGAATTTTAATAAAATTTTAAAAGTTAATCCGCCCGTAACTAATGTTCTTGACATACGCCTGTATTTTTTGTATAATCAATACAATAGAAAAAATAAGGCAGGTGAATGTTTTATGTTTATTAAAAAATTATCGTCAATATTATTTTTATTTCACCGCACTTCACGGCCCGTGCCCGAAAGAAACTATAAATCAGGCTCGACCATGATATTTACAATGATAATGGTCTTAATACTTATGCTGCTCGGTTTTACCATAATTTATATGATGCGTAACGAATCGCAGCAGGCTTTTAATTACGTCGAGTCATCGACCGCCCACTACATAGCCGAAGCCGGCGTCGAACACGCGATGTACGTTTTACAAAATAACGTCAACGATTTCGTTAACGATTCCGCTAACGTTGGCTGGAATAAACTTTTCGCCACTAAAAATGAGTTTACTTTCAACGTGCCTTTTACGGATCAGCGCGATGAATTATCAGCCTATTGCCAGGAGCTTAAAAAACCGCTCGACGCTGAAATTGCGTCTAAAATATCGGGCGGCTCTATTTTATCGCTTACCGTTTCGTATAAACTTTCCGAAGAAATAGATGAATATCGCAAAATAGGTACCATTAAAATTTCAAGCACCGCAAAGTATAAAAACATAAAAAGAAAGGTCGAGGTCGAAAAAGAAGTCTTTTTATTTAAAGATATTCCAATACAGTTCGATCACGTTCTTTATGTTAATAATCTTACGCCCGAAACTATTCCCGGCCGCCGCGATAAAGGTAACTCCGGCCTGTGGCGTAAAATCAAAAATTTTATTAACAGCCGTTATGTGCCCCAGCATTTTTTTGTAAACGGGTATAAAGTGTTTATGAGAGATTTTACTATTCCTATCAATAAAGAAGCCGATCCGAGCTGGTTCGGCGCTTTCGAAACTCGTATCTCCATGATAGATAAACTTTCCAATGATAAGGTCGATGCGAATGTCGAATTGACCGAGCTCAAAGAGCATCGTAAAATTTTATCGTCGTTAGCCAGTCTGTTTACAGGCGGCGCATTTTCGCCCATTAAAGAATTCGACGAAGATATTAAAGACGGCGGCAGCCGCGGCAATACCGATCTTACCGGCTTCGACCCGCTTAACTCGCTGCAAAAATTTTTCGTGGCCATAGGTTTTAAAAGTAAAAAAGACGTTACGCCCAATCAGCTTTACGGCGATATAAAGCGCACATACGCTTTTAATGGACAGGTCGTTGTCCAGCCCTATATAACCCCGGGCTCGGCCGGCGATAAAAATTCGTGGTATAACGGCCCCGTCGATGTCAGCCCCGAACTCAACGCGAAATATCCCAAAGATAAAATAATCGGCGTGCTCGAGCCTTCAGTGTATAGCCGCATATCCCAAAAAAAGCCCGTGGCCAACGATACCGTCGTTTATAAGGTCGGCAATAAATTAGAATCGCGAAAAGTAAAAAAATACTACGGCTGGGGCCCCTGGGCCGCCGCGCCGTCGTCTAAGGGATTGCTCGGGCCTATCAAAGATTTATTTAAAGTTAAAACCGGCAAGCAGGCCGCTTTGGCAAATCCATCCTACGCGATACAACTCAAGGGTTACGAATTTGTCGATGGCGACGTTCATATCGAAGGTTATTACCAGGGGCGCGGAGTTATTGTAGCCACAGGTAATATCTACATTGGCAACGAGCTTTTAAGACATCCCGACGATCGTTCCGGCATACCCGAAGCTTATGAGTATCCGGCCGGGGAATACGCCGCTAATTCGCGTCATAACGGCGCTTATAATTCACTTCAATTAGTCGCGCTCGGTACGAAACCGTCCTCTTATTCGGGCGAAGAAACTGGTAAAATAATCCTGCGTTCCACAAAAGACGATCAATTCGCCGAAAGTAACGTATTAAAGTCCCTTTTTTCATCCCGTGATAAAAATATGGAGCTGCAGGTTTATCTTTATGCTAAAAACGGTATCAAATCTGAGTTCGGCGACGATTCATGGTTCGGTAACGATACGAATAAAATGTATACCATTGTAAACGGCAATCTGGTCTCCGAAAAAATAGGAGCTACCGATCATGTTCAGTACCTGCCCGATGAAATGGCCTTACTTGAAGATAAGGTCTGGACGCAGATCTTCGACGATCTTGCCAAATCGCAGGATAAAATAGTAGTGGCTATAACGCCTAAAATTATAAATTATACCCAGGATGCGATAAAGTAATAAAGGTTGAATATGGAAAATAATAAACCGATAATTTTCGGCGCGCTTATATTCGCGGTTCTATTGACCGCCTATACGATCATTAAGGTTATGTCGCCCGCGCGCGACCGCCTTAAAAGCGATTCGACGCGAATGGTCAATATAAATGAACTCGACAGTTCAGAAAAAACAAAGACGGGCGCAGGGAAAACTTCAATGTGGAGCGGCTCGTCCACTCCGGCTTCGCCGCGCCTGCTTACTTATCAACAAGCCGAAAATTACTTTGAAAGCTATTATCAAGAATATGAGCAGCAGCAGCAGATACTTCAGGAGTCCGAACAGAAAAGACGCGAGTTTGTCGCCGGCATGAACGGGCGCGCTGGAAATTACTTCAAGCAGGGCCTGGAAGCCGCCGGCCGCCAGGATTACGATAAAGCTATCGATTCATTTCTTCTCGCCATTAAAGAAGAACCCAATAATATGACTATAAGGCTTCTGGCGTTTAAAAAACTTGCCGCGCTGTATAAACAGAAAAATGATGAGCGTAAATATTACGTTTCAACTTTTAAATATCTTGAAGTTCTCGAAAAAGTAGAGAAAAATCCGGCCGAAGTCGAAGGTATCAGGCAGCTTAAAAGTGAAATCAAAGGGAAACTCGCCACGCTTGGCGAATAAATAAACGAGCGGTGAAAAAATGCGTATTCTAAATTTAAAAATCAACTCCCGGTTTAAACTTTATACATATTCAATATGCGGCATATTTAATAAAACCATGCGGGCTCGCGGCCGCGGTATTACCCTGCTTGAAATATTGATGGCTATCGCGATATTTTCGTTTTCGATAATTCCCATAATAATGATTTACCGTTATCTCACCTTCACTAACTTAAAAAGCGTTAACGCCCTTCATGCGGCCAATCTCGCGCTTACAAAACTCGAAGAATATAAATTCGGCGGAGTAATAACTCCCGTGAATCCGGCCGCTGAAGTTAAAAAATGGGGAGAATACGAAAGGCTGCTCGAATTAATAAAAGAAGAGTCCAACCCCGGTACCGACTGGTCGCCTTTCGCGCCTGCCTGGAAAGTATATGAGCGTTCCGAAGACTACGAAACCATACCTTATTTTCCAAATTTTAAACGTTATGTGCGTATTTCATTTTTTCCCGAAGAAAAACCCGATCCTTCCAAGTATCCCGGCGGTTACTTTTCGCCCGAATATAAAAGACTTATATCCAGAATACAGATATTCGTCGAAGTTAAATGGGCGGAGATCGAGCCAGACCGTAATAACGCGCAGCGCGAAAAAAAATATACGCTATACACCATAGTTACCAATAAAGTTTATCAGTAAATACAATACGCATCTCCGCCCCTTTCGAGGCGGTTTATAAGGATAAATTATGACGGCGATTAAAATTAAAAAAATGACGAAATTTAATATTTTTAAAGCATCGAAAAAGGCGTTTACTTTAGTTGAATTGCTTATAGCGGTGGCTATTTTCTCTCTTTTTTTCACAATACTGATCAACTTTTTTATTGACAGCCTCAGAAATACCGATACCGCTAGCACTCAGGCCGATAATTTGCGCGATACGCGCCTGGCGCTTCTCAACTTTGAAAAAGATATCAGAGAAGCCGTGGCGATACTTGATTTTGACGATAACGACCGTTATACCAATATTCAAATCAAGCGCTATAAAACGCAAAATATCAATAAAGACGTCGAATATGTTATATACACCCTCTATAAATTCGAGCAGAACGTCGGCGGGGAAAAACTTCCGTTTTCACTCTGTCGTACCGCTTTAAACAACGAGCCGCTTTTAACCGATGTCGCGATTCATCCCCTGATAAAAGGAGTTATGAAAACCGCCGGACAGGTCGGTATGATAGCTAAGGCCGTCGAACCTACCACTAACCGTGAAATACAGACGGAAATTGCCGCTTACAACATGCACTACGATCCTTCTTATTTAAATATTCCATTTCTTTCATACGAAGATAAGCAGAAGGAGCGCTACCGCGCGCGATATAAAGGCACATATAACGGAATGCTCGTCGGTTTTAACGATAAAACGAAAATAGTGGCGATCGAAATAACTTTTATAACCAATGATCAGCGTAATCATCCTAACGTTTACAGGTCTTTTATATATAACAGAAAATCTTTCTATGATAAACTTACCGATGAATAATTCTTTAAGTCAAATAAATACTTTTATTGACAACATCGCTAAAATGGTATATAATATTCTAAAAATTATCCGTCGCAATTATTATCTGATTATATCCAGATGATTTGCCGGTAGTTAATTTACATAGAAAGTCGGTCAATATAATGACAGCTTATGGTCACGATCTCAATAAATTAGTCGAAGAAAATAAAGTGCCGGTATCAGGATCTAACCGTCATGCGCATTTAAGCACGACGGATCTCGAAATTCTTTTTGGCGCGGGTTATCAGCTTACAAAACTTAAAGACCTTTCCCAGCCGGGGCAGTTCGCCGCTAAAGAATGCGTAAAAATAGTCACGGAAAAAGGCGAAAAAGATTCAATCAGGATACTCGGCCCCGTCCGTTCTAAAACTCAGATAGAATTACTCGCTTCCGATTGCCATTCGCTCGGCCTGCCGGTTTGCGTCAGAGATTCCGGCGATATAACTTCAACCCCGGGCGTCGAAATTGTCGGCCCCCGCGGAAAGGTCAAAATTAAAGAAGGCGTTATAGCAGCCGCGCGCCACATTCATATGCATACTAAAGAAGCCACGGCGTTCGGCTATAAAGATAAAGACCGCGTATCAGTCAGAATGGACGGGCCGCGCAGCGTTACTTTTCACAACGTTTTAATAAGAGTGCATGACGAATACGCATTGGATATGCATATCGATTTAGATGAAATGAACGCATGCGAAGTTAAAAACGGTTATGCTGCCCAGATAATCAGATAATATCGTATTTTATTGTTAAAGGGTGATTGAGTTGATAATCGGAAAAATTGCCGGAACCATCGTCGCCACTCGTAAAGATGAAGGCCTTACCGGAATGAAACTTTTAATAGTTCAGCAATACAGCGTCGAATTAAAACCGACCGCTAATTATTTGGTCGCTGTTGACGCCGTAGGCGCAGGCGCCGATGAGTTCGTCCTGGTAGTTTCCGGCTCTTCAGCGCGCGCTACTAAACGAACCGAAGGTAAACCCGTTGACGCCGCCGTCGTCGGTATTATAGATTCGCTGTACCTTAAAGAAAATAAGGTAGATAAAAAATTGCTTTGATCCTTGCTGAATGTAATCTGCCTTGATAAATAAATACTTTATTTTTTCATATTGATTTTATAATATAATATTTGAAAGCGAGGGCTTTAAATGTTCGCAGATGAGCATCAAATTAAAAAAATAGTGGAAGACGTTATTAAAAAAATTAATACGACCGGGTTCAGCGCCGCTTACGATTTGAACACTCAAAATCATTGCGCGGCTCACGGCATCTACGGAACCGTCGACGAAGCCGTCAGGTCCGCGGCACTCTCTTATCGCGAATATAAAAAAGTTTCGCTTCAAAAAAGGCACGAAATTATAAAAGCTATGCGCGACGCTTCAGTGCGTAACGCCGAAACTATGGCGCGCGAAGCGCACGAAGAAACTAAAATGGGCCGCGTCGCCGATAAAGTTCAAAAAAATCTGCTGGCCGCCCAAAAAACTCCGGGACCTGAATCGCTCCATCCAAAAGCCGTTTCCGGCGACCACGGACTCACTCTCGAAGAACGCGCGCCTTACGGCGTAATCGCCGCTATCACGCCTTCTACTAATCCGGTGGCTTCCGTTATTAATAACTCCATAACGATGCTTTCAGCAGGCAATACCGTGGTTTTTAATTTCCATCCGGCGGCTAAAAAATGCTGCGCTAAAATGGTTTCAATATTAAACGACGCTATCGTATCAGTGGGCGGGCCTAAAAACCTTATCAACGCCATAGAAAACCCTACGATGGAATCTTCTAACGCGCTTATGAAGCATGACGACGTTAAACTGGTTTGCGTTACCGGCGGCCCCGGCGTAGTTAAAGCCGCTTTTGCTTCGGGTAAAAAAGTTATCGCCGCCGGGCCGGGTAATCCTCCGGCTGTAGTCGATGAAACCGCCGATATTCAAAAAGCCGCTATCGATATAGTTAATGGCGCGTCATTCGATAATAACGTAATGTGTATCGCCGAAAAAGAATGTATAGCGGTTAATTCTATCTTCGATAAATTGAAAGACTATATGAAACGCCACGGCGCATTCGAATTGCGCGGCGAAGAAATCAACAGGCTCATGCGCGTCGTATTCGATAAAGAAGGACAGCTTATAAGAAAATGGTGCGGCAGAGACGCGCGGCTTATACTTAACGAAATGGGAATACACGTTTCCGACGAAATAAAACTTATTATAGCCGAAGTAGATAAAAATCACCCGTTCGTCGAAGAAGAAATGCTGATGCCAGTCCTGCCTTTAGTGCGGGCAAAAGACGTTGACGAAGCTATCGAAATAGCCATAGAATCCGAACATCATTATTACCACACCGCGACGATGCACTCTCATAGTATCCAAAACCTTCATAAAATGGCCTCGGCTATCAATACCACCATATTCGTTAAAAACGGTCCGTCATATTCCGGCCTCGGTTTTAACGGCGAAGGCCATACTTCGCTTACTATAGCAGGCCCGACCGGCGAAGGCGTCACTACTCCCGTTTCGTTTACGCGCGAACGCCGCTGCGTGCTGATAGATTATTTTAGAATCGTATAAGTCGCGCGCTATTGCAGTATTTCTATGCGGCCGAATTCGTCGGTTCGAAGCAGACGCGTGTAGAACCTTGCTAATTCGCTGTAGGCTATCGGAACCCCTTTTTCTTTAAAGGCGGTAATCGACCAGAAATACTCCAGCTCGGGCGTTAACTGCTCGGGCCGCGTTATAAGAACATCGCCTGCCGCTGGATCAGTTCCATATACTTTAGACACGGCGGACGTGTCGATTATCCAGTACGATTTCTGGCGTGAAACTACCCGCAGCCTGTAAAAAGCGGCGCCGGAAACCGTTGCCCATGAAAAAACAGGGTTGAACTCTATCGAATTAGTCCCGTTTTCAATATAATTGAGCTTCAGCGGCGCAAGAAGCGGAACGTCGATTACCCTGTCCTGCGCCTCTTTAACTTCTATATGATAACTGTTGTCAAGATCCCACATATCGACGAGCTTGCCGCCCAGATAATCCTCGCCTATAGTCCACATCCCATCGCTTTTCATATCTTTATAAGCCGCTATATAATAAAATCCCGGTTCCACTCCGTCGAATGAAAATCCACCGCCGCTATCGAGCGTCTTAGATTTTAAGGCGTTTTTAAGCAGGTCGTCGGCCGCTATGAAAACAACGGCCCCCGCAGCCGTTTCGCCGTCAAATGTCCTCACCGTGCCGGAAACTGACCCCGGTATTATCGGCGAATAAGTCTGGATGTGCTTATGCGGACAACCCGAATTGACGGTAATAAAAACCGCTAGCAACGAAAAAATTAATGTTAAACTGTTGATTTTTTTCTTCCGGTTATTAGAATACACCATGTCGCTATTATCGGAATAAAAATAAAAAGATAAATAGAAATAAATGAAGGGATAAAGATAATAAGATAAGGAACATGCACAGGCACAGCATAGGCATGCATAGCATAAGGCTGTATAAGACCGTATAGGACCGTAGACCGCGACGGGGGAAAAGAAAG
>DIVV01000079.1 GCA_002423385.1 bacterium UBP16_UBA6123 | reverse complement strand
TAAAACTTCGGGATTTTAGGATGGATTTAATGGCGTTATTAAATACTTCCCTGATGTCGAACTCCGCGTTTTCAATTTCAAATTTACCCGCTTCGATCTTTGAAAGATCGAGTATATCGTTTATCAGAGCCAGAAGGTCGCTGCCGCTGTTTTTAACGCAGCGTACCATCTCTTTTTGAGCCTCGCTCAGTTGCGACTGCTCGAGAAGCTCTGAAAAGCCTATTACGCTATTAAGAGGGGTTCTTATATCGTGGCTTACGCTGGCTAAAAATCTACTTTTCTGACGGTTTAAACTTTCGGCGGCGTCACGGGCGGTTTTTAGTATTTCACGGCTCTTTATGAGCTCCTGCTCCATCTTCTGGCGAACGGTAATATCGACTATAAATAATATAGATTTCTGCCGACCCGTAATATCGCTCATTTTAGCCGAATTAACAAGCACCGTTAATTTTTTGCCGCTTTTAGTCGAGGCCGACCATTCACGGCTTAAAGGAATGTTGCTATTTATAAAGTCATTGTAATTTTTTAGCGCGAGTTCATATAAATTTTCGAGTATTATCACCGTTATATGATTTCCGATCAGCTCGTCATGCTCATATTCGTATAATTCGGTAAAAGCCGTATTTACATACTCAAACATTCCATATTCATCGATTATACAAACGCCGACCGGGGTGTTTTCTATCATCAGGCGGAATTTTTCTTCGCTGGCTAATAATAAAGTGTATGCCTTTTCTTCGGCAGTTTTAAGCCTGCGGTAAAAATAAAAAAACGCCGCGTATATCGCCGCTATAAATAACGATGCGTGGCAGGGACTCGCTGAGATAAATGAAATTCCAGACTCCATAAAACAAACTGAAGAATCAGCGTTAAAAAATTCAGAGACGGATAAAGCCAGAATCATTAATGCCAGCAAGGCTATTATTAAGGGGTTGAAAGAATATTTAATCAAAGAAAGCACAATCCACCTCGCTTATTTTAATACCGTCCCTCGGACTGTTATGCAATGCGATAAATATACATAAACTATGCCATTAAAAACAACGAATTTAATAGTTTTTTTTAGATATTCATGTCGAAAATCACAACAATTATTCTAAGCGCAGGGAAAAACGACAGCTATCTGGACATAATTAATTTGTCAACTAAAAATCACGATTGACAAAAACGATAGTAATTAGGTATAATTACACCAGGATTTATTAAACAGCTACGGCGCATATTTAAACTAATACGCAAAAGACGCGCATTTGGAGGAAAGAGCATGCAGGTACTTGTAATGTATTATTCAATGGGCGGCCGCACAAAAACAATGGCCGATTCCATCGCGCGCGGCGCATTATCGGTCGCCAGCGTTGAATGCGCCGTAAAAAGCGCGGAAACAGTCTCTAAAGAAGACCTTATCGCTTCCGCGGCGATAATAGCCGGTTCACCGTCATATTTAGGCACCATGGCATCCGATATTAAAAAAGTATTCGAAAAAAATATCGGCATTCGCGATAAAATGTGCGGTAAAGTGGGTGCGGCATTCGCGAGCGCCGCCGCAAATCCCGGCGGCGCGGAAACTACCATTTTATCGATAATACAGGCCATGATGATTTACGGCATGATAATCACCGGAGCGCCGGTATCCAGCGCTTCCGGCTATTACGGAGCGGCCGGAGCCAAATATTGTAAAGAAGATGAAATCGAACGCGACTGTTTCGAACTCGGAAAACGCGCGGCTCTCACGGCCTCTAAACTCGCCGCCGGCGAGTGATAATATCGCCCGTACGCCGAAATTAAAGTTTTGTCCGTTATCACGATAAATCAATAGTTGACGATCGACAGTCGCATGTTAGTCGCATGTTATATATTTATAAATAAAACAAAAGTTGAATAAAAGGAGATTTAATTTTGCAGGCCAATCAATCAAAAAAAAGAAAAATAATAGTCACGGCTGGACTTCCCTACGCTAACGGCAGTATTCATATAGGCCACCTCGTCGAATATATCCAAACTGATATATTCGTCAGATATCATAAACTTGTCGGCAACGACTGCGTTTATATCTGCGGCGACGACACCCACGGAACGCCTATAATGATTTCAGCCAGAAACGCCGGAATAACTCCCGAAGAACTTATCAATAAAGTCCACGCGGAACATTCAAAAGATTTCGCGGATTTTTACGTTGGTTTCGATAATTTTCATACGACTCATTGCGATGAAAACCGCCAATTTTCCGAATATATTTATTCGAAAATGAAAGAAAAAGGGCTTATATCCGAAACCCAGATCGAACAGCTTTACTGCGAGCATGATAAAATGTTTCTGCCCGACCGTTTCATTAAAGGCAGTTGCCCTAAATGCAAAGCCGCGGACCAATACGGCGATTCATGCGACTCATGCTCGGCCACTTACGCGGTTACCGAAGTTTTAGAACCTTACTGCTCGCTGTGCAAAAATAAACCCGTAATAAAAAAATCGACGCATTATTTTTTCCAACTGAGTAAAATGACCGATAAACTCCGCGGCTGGATAGGCGAAGGCCACCTTCAACCCGAAGTAGCCAATAAACTCGGCGAATGGTTCACCGACGGCCTGCGCGATTGGGACATATCCCGCGACGCGCCTTATTTCGGTTTTAACATTCCCGGCTCCGATAATAAATTCTTTTACGTCTGGCTCGACGCGCCCGTCGGCTATATGGCCTCGCTTAAAAACTGGGCCTTAAAAAACGGACGCACCTTCGAAGAAATGTGGCAGGACAAAGATAGCGAAATTTACCACTTCATAGGTAAAGATATACTTTATTTCCATACGCTCTTCTGGCCGGCAATGCTTATGACGGCTGATTTTAAAACGCCGGATAAAGTGTTCGTACATGGAATGCTCAAGGTTGACAACGAAAAAATGTCTAAATCGAAGGGCACCTTCATAAACGCTAAAACTTATCTTAAATACCTGAACCCCGAATATCTCCGCTACTACTACGCATCAAAACTCGGAGCGGGCATCGAAGATATCAACCTGTCGCTTAAAGACTTTTTATATAAAGTCAATTCCGAATTAGTCGGCAATATTACCAATATCGCCTCGCGCGTTTCAGGAATGCTCAATAAAAGCTTCGCCGGCGTTATCGGCGCTATGGACGAAGAAGGCAGTGCGCTTTACGATAAATGCGTGAGCGCCGCGCCGCAGATCGCCGATTTTTATGAACAGCGCGAATTTGCCCAGGCCGTTTCGGCAGTAATCAAATTGGCCGACGACGTTAATAAATACGTCGATAATAAAAAACCGTGGGCGCTTCTTAAAGAAAACGCCGAAGACTGCCATAAGGTGCTTTCTTCAGTATTAAACTGCTTCAAAACTTTTATGATTTACCTAAAACCCGTACTGCCTAAATATACTGCCGACGCCGAAGAACTGCTCAATGTTAAAGACCTTCGCTGGCACGATATCGCCGCGCCTCTGCAAAACCATAAAATTAACGAATTCAAACCGCTGGCGGTAAGAATCGAACAGGAAAAACTCGATTTAATGGTCGTCGAGTCCAAAGAAAGCCAGAAAACATTTAAAGCCGAAACTAAAGCCGCCGAAAAAACCGCGGGCGCAGGCACGACCTCGAAAAAAACCGGCGAATCACCGGTTGAAGGCGTTATCGATATATCGCAGATAACTATCGAAGATTTTCATAAAGTAGATCTGCGCATCGGTAAAATTATCGAGGCCAAAGACGTCGATGGCGCTGATAAGCTCCTGCAGCTTACCGTTTCGGTCGGCGGAACCGTTAAAAATATATTCGCCGGAATTAAAAGCCACTATAAAAAAGAAGACCTTAACGATAAATTAGTCGTTGTGGTAAACAATCTCAAAGCGCGCAAAATGAAGTTCGGAATGTCGGAAGGAATGGTCATTGCCGCATCGGCAGGCGATAAAATGACGCTTTTAACGCCGATGTCACCTATCGAAGACGGCGCGAAAATTTCATAACGCGAACGACGGCCGTATTTTGCCTGCCTTTCGCCTGCATGAAACGCAAGACAGGCAAAACCGTCAAAACTGACAATTGAATTAATGGAGGGATTATGGCTCAAACGAGCGAAGCTAAATTTTTATTATCCGCGCGGGCAGTAGAACAATTTCCGCGCGCGCTGGATTTCGAGGCCGCCTTTTTCGGCCGCTCCAATGTTGGAAAATCCTCGCTGCTAAACGAATATACCGGCATGAATAAGCTCGCGCGCGTGAGCTCGACGCCCGGATGCACACGCGAAATTAATTTTTTTTCCGTCGATAACAAATACTACCTCGTCGATCTGCCCGGCTACGGCTACGCCCGCTATTCTAAAGACGAACAGCAGCGCTGGGCCGAACTTATAAACGAATATATAACACTGCGCGCAGGACGCATTCTCGGCATAGTTATCCTCGATATCAGACGCGGATTAACTCCCCTTGATATAATGCTGCTTGAAATTTTAAAATCCAAAAACGTTAACTTCATAATAGTGGCCACTAAGATCGATAAACTCAAAACCAACGAGCTTAGAGCCGCTACGCTTAAAGTAAAATCCCAGATTAAATTAGAAGGCTTTGAAAGCGAAATAATCAGATTTTCAGCGGTTACCGGCGAAGGTAAAAAAGAACTTTATAATAATATAACTAAAAAATATCAGCTTTTCCGCCAGGCCGCTCGCGAAAAAGCCGAAGACGTTTTCATCGATGAATGATATCAACTTCGCGCTCACCATCGTTAAAGAAACCACTTCCACCAACGACGACATAGAAGCGCTTTTAAACTCCGATATTGCCCGCGACGCCGGACTCTTAAATTTTTGCGGCTACAGCGTGCTCGCCTTTACGCAAAGCGCGGGCCGCGGCCGCTTCGAACGCCGCTGGGACTCACAATACGGCGGACTTTACCTGTCAACGCTTCTATTCAAAGACACCCTCGGCAACGCGTTTAATTTTAATATGATCGTTATCATAACCGCACTGTCGGCGCTTCAGGCCATAGAAAAATACGCCGGTAACGGCGCGCTTAATATTAAATGGCCTAACGATATTATCGGCGGCAATAAAAAAATATGCGGCATACTCACTAAAGCACTTGCCGGCCTCCCCGGCACGCCGCTCATAATAGGCTTCGGCGTTAACGTATTTAATAAAATCGATAGCAACGTTTTAAGAAATTCATGCGTGCTCGAACCCGTTAATCTCGAAGAACTCGCCTCCACTAAATTTAACGAAAACGATATAACCACCCTGGCCGCCGAAATATTAACGCGGCTTAATCATAATTTGAAAAAAGCCGCCGAAGACGGTTACGCCGAAATATTCGCCGATTATAATTCTAAACTTTTATACGCCGGCGAAAATATCACCCTGTATAACAGAATCGAAGACGGCGTTAAAATGGCCGAAGGCCGCTTCCACGGCATCGATGAAAACGGATTCCTGCTCATCGAAGACACAACCTGCGGCAAAATTAAAACATACCCCGCTGGCGAAATCAAAAAATTATAACCCCGCCATTTATAAAAACTCTATAAAATCGATATAAGACTGATAATATAAGACCGATTTAAGACCGCGACGGGGGAAAAGAAAGGACCAATGGCCCTCTCTTTTCCCCCATGGCCCCCTATTCTCTCCCGGAATATTTTGGGGCAATCGTCATTCGTTCTGTCATGCCAGAAAACCATTTTATCTTATGTTCCTTTCCTTTTATTCTCTATTCTCTGTTATTCTTTAATCTTTATTCTTTGCCATAAACTTTTTTTATAATCCCTTTATAAAGTTCCTTTTATTCTCTCATATCTATTCTCTTATTCTCTTGTTCTCTATTTTTCTGTCCTGCCATAAACTTTTTTCCTGCCGCTTATTAGTTTTGCCTCCGCGCGCAACGCGCGCGAAGGCGTGCTATTTACGCACCGCCGGAACTTAATATTTCGGCTCACGATAATGCTTTGAAGCGTAACAACTTTTATTATATCCACGAAAATCATATAATATTTGTTTGACTTTATTTGATACGATTTAATAGGACTCGATTTACATTAGTTTTTACCGTGAGCAGTTTAATTAAGTTACATTGATCCGTTTTTGCACCGCATTTGCGCGCATGCGCGCAAATGCAAACAAGCAAGCTGACAACAAATAAGTAAAAAGCAAGAAACAAAGAAACAAGCGAACAAGCAATAAAGAAAAAACTTAAAGGCAACTCTCTAACACTTCGCAATAAGCTTCACCAAGTTAAAGCCCTGACATAAAAAGCTATCGACAAACCAACAAAAAAGCGTCAGGCAATTTGCAGATAGAGAGGGAGGGTTCAGGGAGGGAGAGAAAGGGTTGCGAACCCTTTCTC
>DIVV01000013.1 GCA_002423385.1 bacterium UBP16_UBA6123 | reverse complement strand
TATTCTCTATTCTCTATTCTCTATTTTCTATTTTTCTGTCTTGCCTTAAACTTCTTTCCTGCCGTTTGTTAGTTTTGCCTCCGCGCACGTTGTGCGCGAAGGCGTACTATTTACGCACCGCCGGAACTTAATATTTCGGCTCACGGTAATGCTTTGAAGCGTAACAACTTTTATTATATCTACGAAAATCATATAAAACTTGATGTTATTATACAATGTAATTGAATTTATTTGATTTTGTACTTGACTTGTACAATTTAATTATATTCGATTTACATTAGTTTTTTCCTTGAGCTTTTTAGTTGAATTTTAGCAGTATAATTATCAGTCTCGATTTACATTAATTTTTACCGCGAGCCATTCATTTAAGTTGCGATAAAACCGTTATTGCCACGCATTCGCGAGCATGCTCGCGAATGCAAACAAGCAAGCTGGCAGACAAATAAGTAAAAAGCAATAAATAAACAAACAAGCAAATGAATGAATGAATGCGTGAATAGATGGATAAGCGAATAGCAGACAAACAATAAAGAAAAAACTAAAAAACAACTCGCTAACACTTCGCAATGGGCTTCACCAGGTTAAAGCCCTGGCAGAACAAGCTATCGACAAACCAACAATAAAGCGTCAGGCAAATTGCCGAAAGAGGGAGGGGTGAAGGGGAGGGAGAAAGGGTTGCTAACCTTTTCTCCCTCCCCTTCAAAAAAAATAAATGCTGATAAATCAGATACGGGTCAGTTATATTCCCTATAGTAAGGCGGTTTGAAAATATTTATCCAAACACGCGATTTGTATAGTTTTTCAGCGATTATTATTCCGAGGTAAACGGCGGCCAGGCCGACCGTATTGTTTAAAAATATATTTAAAAAAGCCGATGTATAATCGCCATTTGATATCAACTGAAGCGTTTCATATCCAAATGTTGAAAATGTCGTGTAGGAGCCGGCGAATCCGGTAACTAAAAAAAGCCGGATTTTATTTGAAAAACCGGGGTTCATGAGCGCGGCTTGAATGACGAAGCCTATAAACAGGCAGCCGGTGATATTAACTATTAAAGTGGCGGATGGAAATGAAGAGGGAAGGATTGACTGGATGTATAAAGAGGCGTAATAGCGGCAGAGCGCTCCGAAAATTCCGCCTAAACTTATCGGTATAATTACATGCATTTTATTTTTACCTCGCAATTCAAATAATAAAATAAAAGCAGGAGTTATCAGCGCAAAAGGCGGTTATCGGCGAACTCCATCACCGTTTTGAAAAAAATTAATTATAAAACATTATCTATGTGGCTTTTAACTATAAACCATTTCAAAAATTAAGTCAAGAAATTTTTAAGCTAAGAAAATTAAATAATAATACAACGAAAGTTTGATGAAATTTCATTAACTTTCAAATAAAAACTTTCAAATAAAAACTTGACAAACATTGTATTTAGTGTTAAAATTTTACTCGTATACAGGTTAGCAATGTTAGAACACTTGCACGTATTGTTTTTTATAAGCCTTACTAATTATGAATTGTAAAAAATTTAACAATTTAATATCGCATAATTTTTTATAAATAGGCGGCCGGCGTGCTGCGCTGAGGCTTTATTTAATAAGGCATCGGCGCGTTCGCCGGTTTTTATTTTAAAAACAACCATATTTAATAAAAAATCTAAAATTTACAGGAGGTTTCGTTAATGTTAAAACAGTTCAGACTCGAAAAAATCATGGTGATTGTAATGGCAATGTTTGCTGTAGCGATTTTTGCAGGCTGCGGCGGCGGCGGTTCCACCAACGCGGTCGTAAACGAACAGGTCCCGCTTTCAGGCTCTAATACCGTAATGCCCGAAACCGTTAAAGTCGAAAAAACCGGCGATGCAGTTACTATCAACTATCAAACTTCGACCCCGGTTAAAAAAGCCTATGTAGTTACTTCCGATTTTTCTTTCAATAACGCTCCGCTGTGGTCGGAATTCCACGCAGTAAGCACTGAAGACGGATTAAAACACACCGCGACTTTAAAAGTAGATAAAAAAACCAACTTTATGATATACAGCAGCCCGCAGGATAAATTTGACAACGGCGGAAAAGGCATCGAGATTAAATAGTGCATAGTTAAATTCAAATTTAAAGGAGAATTAAATGAATAAAAAATTAATTATCGTGATCGCGTTAATAGCGATGTTGTTTACCACGGCGGCATTTGCTCAGAGCTCGCAAAATATCACGCTGAAGTCCGGCTTTAACTTTTCGAGCTTCACCGCTAATATATCGATAACGCCGCAGCAGTTTGCGAGTTTAAATACGGCAATCGAAGATATATATTTTTACAGCGCCGCGGCCGGCAGTTTTTTAAGCTATAAAGAAGGCAATTTAACTACTATATCAGCCGGCAAAGGCTATATCGTAAAAAGTTCAGCGGGCGCCGATATTAGCGTAACGGTTTCCGGCACTGCGCTTTCTACCATAGGCAATATTACCTTAAAAAACGGATTTAATTTAATCGGTTTTTCAAAGGTTCCTTCGGTTAAATTTACATTCAGTCAGATAATGACGAACTATTCCGTCGTTAAGGGCATTTATAAATGGAGCGCCGCGGCCGGCAGCTTTATCTCGGTAGTAAAAGATTCCAGCGGCACGCCCATCCAGATGGACGGTGTAGATCCTGAATTTAAAGCGGGCGAATCATACTTTTTTAACGTTACCGCCGATACGACCATTAATTATGATGGCACGAGCATCGTAGTAGGCGCGAGCCCGATCGATCCTACGGCTAAATCTGCTGAAATCGCCGGCACTATAAACTCGGCGGCCGGTATGGCCAAACTCGGCCTTAATTATCAGGCCGGTTCAGGCGAAGCCTTTAACGTAACGCTCGTAGATACCGACGGCAACACCGTTCCTTCGATATCGCTCGAAGCGGGCGAGACCAATCCGAAATCCGTCAATGACGGCCAGCCGTATTCTTTCAAAGTCAAAGACTTCACTAAATCTTATAAAGTAATAGCCAATCAGGCTTCCACCAATAAAATGATATCGGTATTCGTCGGCAAGGTTAAGCAGGAAGAAAAAATAACCAACCGCGATGTCACTCCTATTTCGACGGCAATCAGCATGATATATGCCGATGCTAATAAAGACGCGGCGGCTTTTAAAATAGAAGAAGAAACTAAAAAAGCCGATCCTAATTTTCAGAAGAGAATAGCTACTTATGTAAGTGATCTTGAAACCAAGCGTCAGTCGGTAATTAAAGACGGCGTTTACGACACTCCCGAAAAACTCGAACGCGCCTATAAAGACGCGGTTGTCGGTTCGCTCGATCCTAACGAAATCGCTATAATAAAAGAAAACCTCGATGCGGTTATCGGCAAAATCGAAGCCCAGCTTTCAATGCTCGAAAAACTCAAAGACGCCCTCGCTTTAATTGCCACCAGCGGCCAGCGCCAGAACGAAACCAGCGTTAAAACCGCTCAGGGTCAGCTTGAAACCATCATTACCGCCACTAACTCCGATACCGCCAACCAGGACGTCAATAAAGACGCTAAAATCGCCTACGGCTTAGTATGCTGCGATCTCGGCGATATTTATAAAAATAACGTTAATTCAGTAAATACCGCCTCCGCCGCTAATGCGCGCTCGCTGATGGCAGCTTATCAGGCGCTCGGCGAAGAAAATCCTCTCGCTAAAGTCGAATTCGAAAAAGGTTATAATATGATCAAAGATATAACCGTAACCGACGCCGACGCCGTGAAGGGCCGCGATAAAACGTTAGCCGCCGCCGTTTTGAAAAACGCGTCCGAGCTGGCTAAAGCCGATTCGGCTAAACTCGACGAGGCAAAACAGAAAGCCGACGTTTTAATATCTAAATTCGAAAACGAAGGCACTCTGGCAGTTCTTCTTCCTACCGGCGAAATGCTCAATAAAGATAAAATACTCGAAAAAAAGGGTGACGCGCTTATTAACGCGGGCCGTCCGTCCGAAGCCGTCGAGGTATTCGAAGACGTAACTGAAGATAAAATTAAAAATTTCGGCCTTGGCCGCGCTTTCCTCGGCTTAAACGATATCGAAAACGCATATAAAAACCTTAAAGACTCGGTTAAAACCGTAGTTAAATCCGATAAAGGCGCCGAGTTGCGCATGAACGAAGAGCAAAAATTCTCTAAAGTTAACGAAGCTCTTTTCGCTTTCGCGGCAGTTATCGATAGAATTAAAAACGCGCCGTCAACCGACGCTTCACTCACAGCGGTTAAAAACAGATTAATCGCTTTAGAGCAGGGCGCGACAACCGACGCTGAAAAAATACTCGTCGATACTAAAGTTACCGTTGGCGGTATAATCAAAACTATCAAACCGACCACTAATTTCTTTGCCATTGGTAAAAAACTCGTTATCGACGATCCCACACAGCAGGGATTCGGACAAAAATTCGTCGAGCTCAAAGAAGAAACCGACGCGCTTAAAAAAGCGTTCAACGAAGCTATGGCGCTTTTATTCAGGGCTAATCAGATAATTGATAAAGCGGCATCATTAACCACTGTAAGTGAACGAGCTAAACTCATATACGAAGGCTCTTCGGCGGCCGGCACGTTCGAATCTCCCGCGGCTGATACCGCTATTAAATTAGCCATGGATGCTAAAACTGCTTTTGACAATATTTTTGATAATGCGGCAGTAATAAATTCCATGAAAGGCGACGCGCATTTTCATGTGGCGCTCAGCTTTCTGGCGATTTACCGCTCACTTAAATTGGTAGATATCGAAAATAAAGAGCTTCTCGCTGATGCTAAAGCGGTATTACTCGAAATTCGCGAAGTATTAACCGATGCTAAATATTCGCATCTTAATTTCGTTCTCGTAGAAACTCTTCGCAATATCGAAAATATGGAAAAACGCATCGAAGGCGTAGTGGCCGAAACCGGCGGACTCCTCTCCAACGCTGAAAATATGATGAAACGCGCTCTCAGCTTTTATCACGGCAAAGAATATAAACTCGCCGTCGAAGAATTCCAGAAAGCATTCGATAAATTCGAAGAAGTTTATAATTCGACCGACGCCAATATTACGGTTAAAATGAAAGAGGCCGCGCTTTATTTCGGCGCGTACTGCCTGCACTATAAATATAAACTCATGAGCGTTAAAGACGAAGTTTTAAAAGTTAAACTGCTCGAACGCTTAAAACTTTTCAGACTTAAATTCCCCGAATCCAATTACGTAAATTACGTGCGCGATATGCTCAACGAACTCGAATCGAATATCGCCCTTTTAACGGTCGGCGATATGTCCATCGATCCTTCGCTCGATAATAAGCCGCGCCCCGGCGTCGAATTTGAAAAAGCTCTCGCTTTAAACGAAAAGCTGCGCCTCTATTATAAAAATAATTACTCGACGCTCGAAATTGAAACCGTATTCACGGCTATCGAAGCAGTTTTCAAAGCTATCGTCGAAGATTTAAGCGTCGATGCTAAATATGTCGGCAATATCACCGGCGAAACCGATCTTAAGAGCCTTAGAGCTATGGCTAAGTTTCAGCGCGCCATTATGTATATGGAAAGATACGTCATGCACAATATCAAAGACGTTAATTACAAAAACATAGCGCTTAAACTGTTCAACGAACTTATCACCGAATTCCCCGAGCAGCCATTCATCGAAGAGGCTAAACGCTTCCTGCAGAACCTTCAGAACGAAGGCCAGATAGTCGAAAAATTCGTAGAAGGCCGTCCTATATTCGCTAATATTAATTACGCGCCGCGTGTTATCGATTTAATTTCCGGCGCCTCACGTGAAATCAATATATCCGCGGATGTTATAGTGCCGGATACTAAAGCCGTTAACCTGATTAAAGAAGTTAAAGTCGAACTCAAACGTTTCGGCAATGCGGTTTATTCCGACGAAACCGCTCAGACGCCTGCGGCGGTAACGCTCGTTCGTAACGCGACGCATCAGAATAAATACGAAGGTAAACTAAATCTGGGCGTCAACATACCAGCCGGCGTTTATGACGCTATAGTTTACGCTGAAACCACTGCCGGAATTAAATCTGAAGCGGTATTCCCCGTCGTAGTAAAAGGCGCTTCAGAGCTGGCTAAAATAAGGTTCGTCGAAATACTTGCCGGCCCCGTGCTCAGAGTAGTAACCGAAGGCGCGGACACCGCCGTTTACGTTAGCGTGATGCAGCCTAACGCCGTATCTTCGATGTTTGATAATAAACTTACGCCGGTAGCCGACGTTGCGGCTAACATTAAGCTCGACGCGGTAACTGGCGCGGTTGATAAATTCGACCTTGGCATAAGCCAAAAACTCGCTAATCTTAAAGCCGGCAATTACTTGTTCCTGTTTAAATTAATAAATTCCACGGCGGCCGATCTCGAAGCCAGCCTCAATAATCCCGTTCACATGATCGAGTTCCCGTTCTTTATTAAACAGGAAATCGTTAATAACGATAAATTGCTTCTCGAAGCGGCTTATCGTCCGATTATAACTAATTTTAACGATCTTTCAAAAACCGGCGCTGAAAGAATAGCCGCTTTTGAAAAAATGTTCGCAATAGACAATTATACGATGGAAGCCGCTAAACGCGCTGCCTGGATTAAATTCATGGACTCGATCGATAATTTTAAAATAACCGTCGAAGGCGAACCGTATATCGAGTACGATCCGAATATGGCTAACCGCGTTATAGTGCGTGCGCCCTGGAATATCGAAGGCAAATATAAAGCCGATATGTTAAGAGGCCTCTTCCAGCCGGACGGTTCCGTGCTTATGCCTCCGGGTAAAATCGGTTTCGCGCTTCAAAATTTCTTTATAAAAACCGATCATTTCTTCGTAAAAACGCTCGACGGCACTTCATGGGGCTTAACGGTTCCTGAAGTGACGAATCATACGGATACGCCGGTTGTAGTTCCGACCGAAACCAGGCCCGTTATATCTAAAATAGCAGGTATCAGCGTTCCGACAGACGGCACTTCCGTTAACCTCGGCGATTTAACCGCGAATCCGTTCGCGGTAATAGAAGGCGCCAATCTTAACGCGCTCGGCGGCGAAAAGAGAGTTATAAAGGTTCATAATCCGAAACTTCCGCTTCCCGCTTTCTTATGCGAAAATGGCAGTATCGACTGGACCGATGCATCGATCAAATTCAGCACTGCGCCGCTTAAAGGTATAACTGGCGGCAGCAAGCTCGAATTATTCGACTCGAAATATGGCACTATATTAACTATACCGGTTGAATTTACCGCTGAAGCTCCCGTGGCGCCTAAAGTAATAGTTACCGAAATAATAAGCGGCGCTAATGCGTCGAATCCGTTCGGCCTTGTGCGCCCTTTCGAAATTGAGCGCACGAATGAACTCAAGCTGAAAGGCGACTCGATGCTTCCTTTGTCGGGAACCTACAGCCTTAAGTATTTTAAAGCGGCCCTTGACGGCGCTTCTGACGGTTCGTTCGTCGAAATAATTAAATCAGGCGCGGCAAACTGGACTAATTACGAAATTACGATAGCTGCCGCTTCGCTTCCGGGCGTTGAAAATATCGCCGATTATAAAGCTACCACGCTTGTTATCTGGGACGATGCAGCCAACAGGCCGGCTTCGAGCCAGATGCTCGTATTGTTTAAAGGCGCCTCCGCGCCGGTTGCTGCCATGGTAATTGAAACGGTAAACAACCAGAGCGCGGCTAACGTAGTTACGCTCCTTCCTCCGCCGGACGGCGCGGGTACTATGACTCCGCTGGTTATAACCGGTAAAAACCTTAAACATCCAGCTAAATTGCGCGCCGATTTGATGTTTTTCGTCGATAACGCAATCGAAGTAGTTCCTGTTGCGTTTAACGACGCCTCCGGCTGGGGCAGTGAAACCATATCGGTTATGCTCGACTGGGTGAAACTTGTCGGTAAGACTAACTTAGTAGCCGTATTAGTTATCTTCGATGAAATGGAACGCCGCGAAGTAAGCGCGCGCGTCAGGGTTAAATTCGTTCAGCAAGAGCTTCCACAGCCTAATTTCATAAGAATCATCAAAGGCATAAATAACGTTACATCAGAAGTTAAAATTTATGAAGATTCATGGGGCGCTACACCGCCTGCCGGCGCGCTTCCGAGCGACGTTAATATAATTCATAACAGCGTTCCTATGATCCATTTAACCGGCGATAGCTTCGGCGTATATCTCACAGGCGCTAAAATTAAATTCAGAGCGCCTTTGAAAGAATACTTCTTCGACGTTAAACAGCTCGACTGGATGGATAATACCGTTCATGCGGCCGTCGATTCGGCGCTCGCTACTGAATTGGCCGGTAAAACCGGAATACTTTCAATAGTGGACGCAGCCGGCGCGATAATATCCAACAGGCTGTTCGTTAAATTCGTGCAGAGCGCTCCTGAACCGGTTGACTTCGCTTTAGTATCGCCTTCATTCCCTGCCGGCGGTACTATTCCCGTTGAATTCAGCGGCGCCGGCGCCAACGTATCGCCCGAACTTCGCTGGACGGGCGCTCCGCTCGGTACAGTCAGTTTCGCGCTGATTTGTGAAGACCCTGCGGATGATTCAACAAATCCCTACATACACTGGGTATTATACGATATACCGGCTTCATTTACCGGGTTGGCTAAAGCCGTTCCGCAGGGATCGCCGGTGACCTTGAATAATATTTCCATGAGACAGCTTGCGACCTATGCGGGTAAAGTAGGCTATGACGGCCCGAACCCGCCGACCGGTGAAATACATATTTACAATTTTAAACTTTACGCGTTAAAAGCTGCACCTGGTCCGCTTATTAACGGAGTCTTAGCTTTAAGAACTTTTATAGCCAATAACGCTATAGGCACTCCGGCTATTTTAAGAGGTACTTTTGCAAATTCGGCTTTACCCGCAACCGATACCAAATTTTTCAATTTAAAAACCGCGCCGACAACGCTTCCCGCGGCTCCTTCGTTTCAGACGGGCGCACCCGCTACGATAGACTTCGATGCGGCAATTCATAGCGTTAAAGTTTATGATCAGATAAGCGGTACTGTTTATCCAGTGTCAGGCGATCCGGCCAATCCAGCGGGTTATATGAGCCAGATACCTATCGATGGAACGCCAAAAATAATAGTACTCGAAATTGCCGATAGGGTTACCGAAAATATTTTTGCCCGTAATATAATCGGCAAATGCCCGCTTATAGAAGAAGTTCCAGCCGAAGTAAAGGCGCTCGAACTCCAGAATCCGCCTATAGATATCAAAACAACCACAGCTTCCATGCTCTCTTTTGAAAAACTTGGAAATAATCTACCAAACCTTCCGCCGTTCGATTTTAAAAATATGACTCCTCTTTCCGACGGCGTTATATCCAAGTTAATGCAATCAACCGATACCAGCGCGTTTACGGCTGAACTGCAGAAAGCTGTGGGCGGCACCGGCGTTGTTGACAGCATAATTTCCGCCAGACAGGGCGTTAAAGAAGCGCAGACGGGCGTAACTCAGTTAAGGGACGCAGCTAGCCAGGTACGCGCGATCGTCTACCCGGCAGGTACTCCTCAGAATATCATCGACGATAATAATACCACTGCTAAAGGCCTCGAAGACGGCGCTGTAATGATTGAAAACTGCATGATAGGCATTAAAAATGCTTTGAATAAAGTTCCGAGCTCGAATATTCCTAATCCTACAGCCACAAGCGATTTGCTTATAGCCTACGTTAATTTGCTTAATGAAATACCTAAAATAGAGGCGCATTTCGCTAAATTATCGACTTATGGAATGAGCATGCCCGCTAATATGTTTTCAGCGGTTCCGCCTTCAATTTCATTACCTGCCGCCGGCGGCGCTACCAGCACTATAAACGCGGCCAGTACGGTCGCTGATATCCAGGCGCATGTAAAAGCAATTCCTTCGCAGACGGTATTTCAGTCGAAGTAAAATAAAAAAATAAGGATCAAAATGAAACTGTTATAGGACCGCGACGGGGAGAAAGAAAGGACTAATGGCCCTCTCTTTCTCTCTATTGCCCCTCAATTTTTCCCTGAATATATAACTGCGCGTGTGCGGCGTACTTCGTATGCCTTACACGCGCAGTTTTATAGTATCTAAATAATAAAAATAGGTTAAACATATTTAACCTATTTTATTTTAATTTTTATTTAAAAATATGAATTATTCATTAAAGTGTAGTACAATGAGGTGATATATGATTTATTTTATCACATTAATAAAAATGATTATTTTATAACAATATTATTGACAACTACATAAAACTTTGATAGAATTATTGACAATTATAAACGTCAGTTATAAACGATATAAACACCATTAATTAATCAGGAGTGAAAACATCTTTAAAAAAATCCAGGCGGCTTTATTATTAGTTTTATTAACGCTATTAGTCAACGGTTGTATGAGCGAAAACGATACGCAAGACGTTAAAATTGCGAGCGGCAAAGCGTTGACGATCGAAGGCGAAATTTCAGGTTTAACTTCGGCGTTGCGTGCGCCATCCGATCATCAGGCGTCACCGGCGGTTTCCGTCATTCTGTCGTCTGCGAATATTTCCAAAAGCGCTAAAAATTTAATCGCGTCGTCGCTTTCGAACGCTACCGATTTATTAAAATCTTTCGTAAGACTTGCCGGCACATCCGATGCGGCCCAGGCCATGAACGACTACGGCAGCACCGGCTATGACGGGCTCGATCCGGCGGCGGGTGCGGTTCGTACATACGCATTTCAACTCTTCGCGTTGAACGTCGAACCCAATATACCCGCGTGTGCTAATAAAATGACGATATTGCCAATAATAATGTCAAATGTAATAGTCGGAACTAATTTGACTGCTTTCTATCAAAAATAAAATAACAACCGGCTTGAGCTTAATGCACAGGCCGGTTGTTATTTTTAATCGCTGAATAAATTATAATGAACAGAGGTTATAACGATGAATAAAACAAAAACGATTATCATTATACTAATGTTAAGTTTTTTATTTCTTTTTTTATTGAACATAAATTACCCAATTAAAAATGAAGCAGAAAAAGCCCCGAAATGTAAAATTATTAAAGAAAGCGAATTTAAAAATGTAATTTTTACAAATGATATAAATATGAAAATTATTCATGATAAAAGTATTATTTACTGCGACGGCTTTCAGAAGGCATGGAATAAACTGGCAGAGGAACTTAAATGCTCGACTCTGGAAGTTGAAGATGCCCCGGATTATGTTTCGGTATTAAATGCCAATATAAAACAGAGGTATTCCGCAAATTTAGAAGAGTTATATTATACTTCGACAGGCAAAACCACCCCTGACATAAATACAATAATTAATGCCGATCTATCGAAAAAATACGGAATAACCAATTCTGAAATGGAAATTAAGAACGAATCCGATAGTGTGCATTTATTTTCGTGCTTTCAAAATAACGTTAAATTTATAACGCCATTTTTAATAACCGGGGTATCAAGTTTTGGCTACGATAATTACCGAACCGGTTTCTTATTTGATAGCGATTCCGATATGAAATATTCTGATGTTAAGACATTTGGAATAAATGAACGGAACGCCGGAAATAAAAAATTAACCATTAATCATATGATTCGCCGTTTGATATATCTTAAACCATTTCCTTCACTATATCCGATTATATCGGGATTTTACATGCTTATAGATACTAAATCGGGAGATGAACTATACATTTCAACTATACCAGAACCAATTACAATTTCCAAATTATCTTCGGAATATGAATATTCATTAATCGATGTCTGCAATGATATAATATCGCTTCTGACTGATACGGAAAACTTTTTGAAAAGTTCCGAATCATTTTATGGCCCTAATGGTACTGGCCGTAATGCAATAAAAGAAACTGAAATCTCGCAACACGACACCATTAAAATACCTATAATTAATTTTGATTATATTATTTATCATGATAAGTTAGCTGATAAAACAATAAATAAAAAATATAAACTATGTACTCCTGTGCAAAGAATAATGTTTAATACCAATAGTGAAGGTGATTATTATTATAATAATTTTTTATTTTCACTTTTTGATAACGTTCAAAAAAAAAAATCTGAACAATTTATAACGGATGGCGAGTTTATATTGTTTGTTAAAAAAAAGACCGAAGCCGAACCATATTTAATAATATATATCGGCAATGATGAGTTGTTGACAAAGTAATAAGGAGGAAGAATGAATTCTTCCGCTGGAAGTTTTTTAAATGCGGTTTCCGGTGAATTGAATCCGACGCTAAAGAAATATACAAAACAGTGAATTCGACTGAAATTCTTAAAGGTGCGCCTGTTGAAATTGCCGGAATAAATAAAAATACTGTTTCGGGTTCCCGACAAGTTATTGAGCAACTGGTAAATGTAAACAAAAATTTGGAAAAAATAGACGCTAAAAGTAATATAAAAAAATAAAAAATATGAAATCAGCTAAATAAATAGAGCGTGAAATATGATAAATCTTAAAAATATAATAATGGTTTTAAAAGATGAATATGAGTATGGC